>DAOVUE010000014.1 GCA_030632745.1 Pseudomonadota bacterium
ATCTTTATTATAGGGTGTAATATTGAGTTGTAAACCATCAACCACCAGAGTGACACTGCCTCCCGGATCAAAACCCATAGCCTGTTTCGCACCTTGCTGTAATAATATTTTTGCTAATTCTATATGTGTAGTACCAACACTTTCACGAATGCGCCCGTTGATTGCTACCACCATTAAGTCTCCGCCATCATTGATGCCCACTGCTATCTTAGGACCGCGCATATCCATGAAATCAACTCGTGCTGCCTGAGTGGCAATTGATTTTTGTGTTTTCCATCCACCGCTCTGCATTTCAATAGATTGTTTGCCGTCACGGATAAGGCGTGGTCCCGCTTCAATGGCATTGACAACATGTTCCCAGCCAGTCATCGTTAATCGCAGTTGAGTCCCTTCAATCCAGTCAGGAGCCTGATCGGCTGGAAAAGCTAAAGTGATTCCAACCGGGTTTAAAATAATCTCCTGCTCTTCCTGTTGTGATGCAGTGTCAATCACTTTAATAATGCTATTGCCGGATAAATAGTAAAAAATATGCTGCTTATTAACATCGTTATTAACCAGGGTCTCTTTTTCATATAATAAATCAAAATAACACAGCTTATTTTTACTCAGAACATTGTATCCCGTTGGATTAAAGTGATAAACCCGATCACCCTTAGTTTTACAGGCCGTAAATCCCTGCTGTAAATGGGCTTCTATTATGGTAATTTGTCCAGAGTCTAAAAAACTTAAAGCAGGTTTATTAAATAAAGGTAATGACAGCAGCTGGCCGTTTTTAATTAATAATCCCAACGGACAGCCAATATACTTTTCGGATAGGGCTAATTTACCCACCAACTCAGCATTGAGTATATATCCCCCATTCCAGGCAATATAAGTGGAATAATACCTTTGCTGAGAGTCTTCAGTTTTGTTGAAAAATCGCTCAACCAGAGACAGGACCGTATCATTCGTCTGTTGTGTTAATAAGGTGTCAAACTGCCATGTCTGCTTATCTGATTGTTTAATCGTTGCTTTGGCTCCGGACCATGGTGAACCATCCTCATGTAAACCGGTAATCATACTGGATAACAGGCCGGATTCTAATTTTTCCGTATCCTGGCTCAGGTTTTGAGTATCCTGTTGTAAGGACGATGATAAAAGTTGAGACAATACTTGTTTTATGGGTGAACCAAAGGAATCGGCATCCTCTCTTAATTGCTTTAACACTTCCACTTCACCCAATAGCTGCACACTTTGCTGATAGCTATCGCTGTTTAAGGCCTGAAAAAACTCAACCGGTGTTTGTATTGGCGTTGGATAAGCCAGACCTGGCCTGAGCCCTGCCGGAATCCACTGGATATAACTGTCATGGAGCTTTAACTGCATAAAACTGGCACCCACTGTTGAATGGGTTCTACCAATGCGATAAGAAGGTATATCCAGCATATCTAATGATAATAGTGCGCTTTCTCCAATACTGACCACAAACCCCTGATTATTTTTAATTTCTATTAATGCTGTTAAAGCCTCTTCACCCAATTGAGCTAAATGAATACCTCTTGACAAACACTGAGTTGGAATAATTTTAACCAGACCGGCTTGATATAATGAGATTATTTCACTGGGAGCCTGATGTTTTATCCAATGACAAACTGTAGCATAATTTTCTCTATAACCATCAGAAGTGTTATTGACAAAAACTGAAACCGGTTGAATATGTTCGATATTTTCCAGTGTTTGAGGATCTAATAATTCACCAAAGGGAATGCCTAATCTGGAACGCAGGGTACGCCAGATGAAGATTAAACTTTCAATATTAAAATTAGGCCCCGGAAACCAGGCAAAGGGCCGATTGGCTTTAAGATCATCGGCCATTCTGTGACTATCATCTATAACAATATTGCCTGAGCCGACACATTCATGGATACTGCCTATAAAATCCTGAAAAATATTATGCGGAGGATGAGATATTTCAGGTGTAATAACATCATTAAAAATATGGCGAATTAAAGAGGTCACAATGCCGGCTAATTCTAATTCTGTCATTTTTCGGTAGGGAAAATGGTTTCTATTACGGTGTCTGTAACTTAGGGAATGATCAATAGCCAGTGCATCTTCACCCGTTTGATAATAAAAAATCAAATTGAGCTGCTGATAAAATTTAAGGATGTTTTGCTGCTGGTCAGCTTCTTTACCCGCAGCAGCCCCTTTACCCGCAGCAGCCCCTTTAACAAAAGTGTCTATAAGATAACGCGCATAATGCATCATGCGTCCCTTAACTTCTTTTTCCTCCATGCGAAACGCACTCGGGTCAATGAGTGACTTTAAATAAGACATGTATCCAATACTTGAAATACCCGCAATATATTTTCTATTTTTACATAAAACCAGTTGCTTAAAGGATGCATCAAACCTGGTTTGCTCTGCAGTGGTGTGAAATATTTTCTGCAATAGATCAAATTCAGTGGCAGTAGACTGGCAATTGAACCAGATACTGTATAAAAAATCTTTAATTGTCTGTGCAAGTACTTCAACACTATAACGCTTTTTGATCACATCAGCATTGTGAGTAGTATGTTTTCCATAGGGATTGAATAATAGTTCAGTGATATCAGTCAGCATCTGCTCAGAAAATTGTTTATCCTTTGGATATTCAAATACTTTTAATCTTAAATCTTGTGACAAATGTTCACCAATCACTTCCCGAAACACGGCTTCAGGATCATAGCGACTGGTTAATATGGGGATTTCTACAGCACAGGCTTCCAATAAGGGTAATCCGCGTCCTTCCTGTTTGCTCGGAAGCATGGCCAGATTAGCGACCGCATAAATTTCCTGTATTCTTAAAATATCATAAGATTTTTTGGCAAATAATGCATTTTTCTCAGTGCCAAAGTTAAATGCCAGGAAAACCCTTTTCCGGTAATGGGGTTCAAGGTTTGTAAGTAGTGTCTCAAAGGCTTTGGTGAGTTTATTGAAATAAGAGCAGTGGGCGCTGAAAGGATAGGCCAGGGGACCGGAAACGTACATCGTAATGGTCAATGTGGAGTTTTTATCAAATAGGTCTTTAAATGCTGAAAAGTTTAATAGGGATTGAATAAAATCAAAATCATACTCAATGCGTTTACGTGCAATAATACGTGTGGGCTGCAAAAATAATAAATTACCGGTCAGCAGAGTATGGGGTAAATTATCTTCATAGCCTAATAACAGCGGGCTGGCATTCTCAACCCATTGCTTATCAATATCCTGATAATCTGTAACATTTTTGCTCACTAAAACCGGATCGTCTCCTCGGAGCAATAATTCCATACGTTTTAAGATATTAATCCTCTCAGGATCATCTACTTGATGGTAACAGTCTAAATCCACACTGGTGGGCATTAAGCCGATACTTCCAGGATTAATACCGAAATTGTCAATCCGACTGGCCTGCTGAGATGAACTTAAAACGGTTTGAAACCACAGTGAACTATCCCAGGGGTATAACATTTCAATCAGGGTAAAAACTTCTCCTAAATAGGCATTGGTAAAAAAGTGATCCCGTACACCGGCGATTTTTCTCTGTTCCGGACGTTGACCATCTTCCCAGTAAAAATCATGGCTATTGTTTAATACGGGGATTTTCATTTTCTCAGAAACAATGACTAATGCCAGAGCCAGTGCCACATTACCGGGATTTGCATTGACATTACAGGGGATCAAAAGTTGAATTTGCTGCTGTTCAATAATATCACCCATTTGCCGGCACAATATCAGTGTCTGCTGCCAGAGTTCCTCAATGAGTTGATTGTATTCCTTACTGCCTCTGGCTAGTTTTGTTTCAAAGTAATCCGTATAGGTTGAACAACCGTTAAAACCATCACCCTGTAATAACTCATGTTTAATCCAGCGATTTTCTATAATGGTTTGATGACCTTTTTTAAAAGTGCCGGCTATAAAATGAATTTTTGCCTGTTCGTTGAGTTGTTCAAAGGCTTTGGCATATTTACTCACTTCCATACTGACACCATCAATACCAAAATCAAAGCTGATAAAGGCAATCCCTTGTCCTAGTTGTGATACAAAATTACCAAAATCATTTGGAATATGCTCAAAAGCAGGCAATTGATCACGTAACTGATCAAGATACAAACCCAGATCAAACCAGGTATTGATATGTTCCTGGTTTAATTCGTTTAATAATTGTTTAGATGATAAACCCGACATAAATATTACTCCTGAGCGCAAAACCATTATGCAAAGGATAAGGATAAGAAATTCAACGACACTTTTCAACCTATAAGCCACAAAAAGTATGATTATGAAGATTCATATTTGGAAAGAGTGAGTGGAAAAATAGTAAGAATTGAGTCTAAGGGCTGAAAGGAAAGCAGCTACCTGTATCACAATATCACCTATTGACAGGCTTCCTGGGGTTTGTCCCACTTCTTTAAACCTAAATAATTCAGTTATTATCACATCATTTTCAGCTTCAATTCAGTTTCATTCAATATAATCACCGGCAAAAATATAAACTGGAAAAAAAATGACATTTAAATACTCTCTCAAATTTTTTGCTCTATCAATAATGGGCTTGTGGCTATTGCCGGGTTTAAGCTTTGCGGTTTCAGAGGATTTTGTGAAGCTATTGGACAATATCATTCAACAGCAGCCTGAACAACAAATTACCAAAGGGATTGAAGAAATCCACTCTGCAAATCAATCGCTATCCAGGAGCTGGATTTCAGGCGACGTTGATGTCATTGTTCGTCATGAAAATGATACCTTAACCGATGATGACGGCTATAAAGACTGGGAGGTGGGTGTTGAATTTCCAATCTGGCTGCCCAGTCAGAAAAATGCTCAAAAACAAGTGACAGAGAGCTATGGAGAAGAGCTGTCTGCCCAGCAGCGTTATCTTAGATGGCAGGCGTCAAGCAGTCTGCGAAAACTGGTCTGGAACTATCAAACAGCCAAGATTGAAGTTGAAGCCGCTCGCTCAGCATTACAAAAAAGTCGCTCTTTACAGCATAAAGTGCAGCAAAAAGTCACAGCAGGAGAAAGTCCGAAAATCGATTTATTGTTAGCGGACAAGGCTGTGTTAAAGCAGCAGAATCAATTAGTACAAAAACAAAGCAGCTTAACCATTGCACAAAACCAGTTTCAGAAATGGACACAAACCAGCCATCCCCCGCAAAAGATTCAGGAGAGGACACTTTCTCCACTTCCTATGGAACAACACCCTGAAATTGTTATGCTGATGTCAACGCTGCAGATTTCACAAGCTGAATTACAAAAAACGAAATCGTTTAAGCGAGAAAGTCCGCGTGTCTATCTGGGTGCAAAAAACGATAAAGACCGCAATGCTGAAAATACAGCTTTAATGTTTGAAGTTTCGATTCCATTAGGTATGAATCCACGCTATTCACCTAAAGTGGCTCAGGAAAAACGTAATGTTTATGAACAACAGGCTATTTTAGATAAAGCTAAAATTAAACTTGAGCAGGAAATTTTTCGGGCACGACAAATCTTAGCGTCAGCCAAACAAAGTATTCATTTTTCAAAACAACAATATAAAATCAGCCAAAAGGCATTGAAAATGTCAGAAACAGCCTATCAACTGGGTGAAACCAATATTCAGAATTTACTATTGGTGCAGCAGCAAACGGCAGAAGCAAAATTAAATTATAACCTGGTTCAGGCACGCTCAGGTCGAGCCACTGCAAACTTGAATCAGATTTCAGGACACATTTTAGGAGCACAACAATAATGCTGAATTTAACCACCCGGACATTGACCTTGTTAAGTTGTCTGATAATAAGCTGCTTTTCTCAAGCTGCTCTGGCCAATGAACTGGCTAATGCCCCGGCTGATAAATCGCTGCATGGATTAACATTAAACAGCTCTCAGCAGTCTGCAATGGGTATGCAAACTGCTTTGGCAAAGCAGGTAGAGCTGGTCCCAAGTGCTGTCTATCCTGCTCAGGCAGCACTCCCCCTGCAAACACTGCGCAGTCTTTCCAGTCCGCTTTCAGGGCAGATTATTAAACTTAATTATGTTCATGGCCCGATTCAAAAAGGGCAGATAATTGCAGAAATTGAAAGCCCGGAGTTATTGGTACTTCAGGAAGGTTTCCTGGCGACCCAGTCTGACTTAACCATAAGCCAGCAAAATCTAAGCAGAGTACGACAGCTCAATAAAAGTGGTGTGTCATCCACCAAGCAGCTGCAGCAGGCACTTTCAGAAGTTAAAAAATTGTCATTGAAAAAAGCACAAATCGAAAAAAACCTGATGCTTATTGGTATGGCTGAATCCGCCATTCAGGATCTGGAAACTACACACAAACTTCAACCCGCCAACCTGTATATTAAATCGCCGATTGACGGCCAGTTATTTGATTTACAGGTCAGACTGGGTGAACGTGTTGATAGAAATGAAACCATTATTGCTCTGGGAGAAACCAATCCCATTATCTTAGTGGTTCGTGTCCCCGTGGAAACGGCTAATGATATTCAGGAAGGTCAGAAAGTTGCAGTGGAGTCTAAGGATCGAATAGGCGTAGTGAAACATATTGATCCTATGGTTGATTCTATGACTCAATCAGTGGATATCCATATTAAAGTTCAGAATAATGATAATAAACTGCGCCCAGGGCAATTATTTAAAGTACGTTTTTTAAGCGAAGCCAAACAGACCACTTACCAGATATCCGCCAGTGCCATCAGTCAATATGATGGCAAAACAGTTGTCTTCCTACAACAAAAAGTACAGCAAAAAGAGACCATCCAGGCTCTCCCTGTTCAGGTTGTTAATATCACCGATAAGCAATTATATTTTATACCTGAAATAAAACAGGCATCACCCTTAATTCTTTACATCAAGGGATCCACGGCAATTAAATCTGCTATGGATGCTGCTAATGACTCTGATGGCGAATAGGGAGAAAAAATATGTTGGCTAAAATTTTACAATTTTTTCTTATCCAGAGAACACTTGTGGTGCTGATTGTATTCGCTATCCTGGCCGGTGGCTGGCAGGCTTTCCAGAAGATCCCCATTGATGCCTTCCCGGATGTATCTCCGGCTCAGGTCAAAATGATTTTTAAAGCACCGGGAATGACACCTTCTGAAGTTGAGCAGAGAATAATCGCACCTTTAGAACTGGAACTATTGGGTTTACCCAATCAAAAAATACTGCGTTCTTTAGCAAAATACGGGATTGCAGACATTACACTGGATTTTAATGAAGGCACTGATATTTACTGGGCCAGACAGCTGGTCTCAGAAAGACTCAATAATATGGATTTAGCCCAGGGTGTGACGGGTGGTATGGCACCGCTTTCTACACCCCTAAGTGATGTCTTTATGTTTACCATTGAGGGAAATAGTCTTAACAATATGGAAAAACGTGATTTATTGGACTGGGTTATTCGTCCTGCATTACGTTCTGTGCCGGGTGTTGCGGATGTTAATGTATTAGGCGGTTATGCCAGAACATTTGTGGTGAAACCGGACTATCTGAAATTACAAACCTATCATGTCAGCATTGATCAACTGATTAAATCATTACAGGAAAATAATAAGAACGATGGTGCCGGTCGTCTCAACCAGGGTGAAGAAGTGCTTCTGGTTCGTACTCAGGGTAATCTAACCAGTATATCCGATATAGAGCATATTGTTGTTGATTATAAAAATAATGTTGCGATTACCATTCAGGATCTGGCTAAAGTCGAAATTGATTCACTATACCGCAATGGTGCAGTGTCACAAAATGGTCAGCAGGAAGCCGTCGAAGGTCTGGTTATGGCCTTAAAAGGAGCCAATGCCCGTGAAGTTATTTCCGGCATCGAATCTCGCCTGAAAGAGTTGCAGCCAGCTTTTCCTAAAGATATTTCTGTATCTGTTTTTTATAGCCGCAGCGACCTGGTTAATACGGCTATTTTGGGTGTGTCTAAATCTTTAGCAGAAGCAGTTGTTTTAATCATGCTTGTTTTACTGCTTTTTTTAGGCAATTTGAGAGCTGCCATAGCAGTGGCATTAATTCTGCCGCTCTCAGCCTTAATGACCTTTGTTCTTATGCGCTGGTATGGCCTGTCTGCTAATTTAATGTCATTGGGTGGTTTGACCATTGCCATTGGAATGTTAGTTGATGCAGCAGTTGTTGTGATTGAAAATATCGTCTCACATCAGGAAAAGGATGCTGAAAAATCACAGGGTCAGTTGCATAAGATGCATATTATATTCCGTGCATTAAAAGAAGTTTCTGTCCCTGTCATCTCCGGTATTTTAATTATTATGACCGTTTTTCTGCCTTTGCTCACTCTGGAAGGTTTAGAAGGAAAACTATTTGTACCTGTGGCAATAACTATTATTTTTGCTCTGGGCAGTTCGTTAGTTTTATCGTTGACTATTATTCCTACTCTGTCTTCTTTTATTTTAGGCAAGCCTTCCCATCAGGAACCCTGGTTAATTCGACAATTGCTGGCACTTTATGAACCGGTTCTCAAATGGAGTTTATCACACGATAAAGTCATTGTTTCGGGTGCCATTGCGGCACTGGTTTTTGCCGGCGTTATATACACACAGGTGGGTAAAACGTTTATCCCGCAGATGGACGAAGGCTATATCGTTATGCAAATTGAAAAATCACCCTCAATTAGTTTAAAAGAATCAACCGAAATGGATCTTTATATTCAAAAAGCCATTATGGATAAAGTACCTGAAGTGATCCGCATGGTGGGACGAGTGGGCTCTGATGAAATAGGTATGGATCCCATGGGGCTCAATGACACAGATGTTTTTTTAATGCTTAAACCTGTTTCAGAATGGCGTATGGAAAGCAAGGATGAACTTATTGCCGCCATACGTGAGGTGCTGGATACTCAGTTTCCGGGGATTAATTATGCCTTCACTCAACCAATTCAAATGCGTGTTGACGAAATGTTAACCGGTGCCAGAGGTGATGTCGCTATCAAGATTTTTGGTGATAATGCAGAGGAACTGAACCAGGTGGCTAAAGAAATGGTGACCATGGTCAAAACCATACCGGGTGCAGAAGATGTCAATACCCAGATGAACGAAGGTTTACGCTATCTGCAGCTCAAAGTGAACCGTGATATGGCTGGACGCTTAGGATTAACAGTCGACCAGGTGGAGGCTATTCTCAGAGCACAAATCAATGGCCTGGAAACCGGTATTATTTATCAGGGGATCCGCCGTATACCGCTGATGCTTCGTGCACCGGAATCCTATAAAGCATCAAGCTTTGAAATGCTGCAGCAGCCCATTACGGTTGAGACTCCTCAGGGCGTGGAAACGGTGATGCTAAGCCAATTAGTGGATGCCAATGCAACGGAGGGGCCTGTTTCTATTAAAAGAGAACAAAGCAAACGTTTCTCTGTGGTAGTTGCCAATGTGACGGGACGAGATCTGGTGAGCTTTGTGGAAGAAGCAAAACAAAAATCAAAGTCATTAACCATTCCTGCCGGTTACTATTTTGAGTGGGGCGGTAAATTTGAAAACCAGCAGCGTGCAGCACAAAAGCTGTCTATTGTTGTGCCGGTGGCCTTAATACTTATTTTCCTGATTCTTTTTACTACCTTTGGTTCTATTCCACAGGCTATGATGGTATTGATCAATGTACCTTTTGCATTAATTGGAGGAATTGTGGCTTTATGGCTGACCGGAGAATATCTATCGGTGCCTGCTTCGGTGGGTTTTATTGCGCTATTAGGTATTGCTGTGCTCAATGGTGTTGTGATGATTACCTATTTTAATCAACTATTAGCGAAAGGCTTAAGCGTTGGACAAGTGGTCATTGAGGGGGCCTTAAGAAGACTCAGACCGGTTTTAATGACGGCTTCGATTGCTGCTTTAGGTCTGCTGCCTTTAGTTTTTGCCTCGGGACCCGGCTCAGAAATTCAGCGACCTCTGGCCATTGTGGTCATTGGCGGATTAATCAGTTCAACACTTTTAACCCTGCTGATTTTGCCCATTATTTTTAAACGTTTTGGTCATTATTCTTAACGGAGAGCAGTCATGCAAAGTTGTATTTTAAAATTGATTTTAGATAATGATCTTTATGATGAAATGACAGACAGCCTGCTGAGTTTTCCTGACAGGGAATTAGAATTTATGGGCTATTCAGTACAGGCACATACTCAGTCATTAGAAGATATCAGCGAGCAGGTTTCTGGATTCAAACAAAAAATGGTCATTGAAATCACTACCAATGAAGATGAAGCCGTAAAAATTGTTCACTATGTTAAAAAAACCTTAACTGAAGCCCGTTTCGAAGGTCAGTTATTTCCTCTGCTTAATTTTGAGATTTAGAGTAAAGAAAGATCAAGAGACAAAAGAAGGGGTGATCGTTCGGATAAGTGCTTAATGAAACGATTGCACAGAGGACAGGTTTGCCTGCCTGGGGACGCTTTGCCTC
>DAOVUE010000168.1 GCA_030632745.1 Pseudomonadota bacterium
AAGTGAGTTTTCTTTCTTTTTAAGTTTCTTTAAAACATCAGTAAAACATTTAGTATGTTTATATTGTTTTTCTTTGTCAGCGGATAGAAATCGTTTGACTATTTTTAATAGCTTAGGTGCTTTCATAACATCCCTCTAATGTTTATTAATCTTTCTGCGAGTCCAGAACTTCCTGCATTTCAGTGTCATCAAGAGCAAGGCTGCGCTCTGCTGCTTTCATATCCAGATCGCCCGTTGCGAATAAAACCTCACCCATTTGTAATAGATTTTTTATAACATCCTGGGCATAAGAGGTATCATTCATCAGTGAAGTGGCCATTTCAGCACTGATTTTGTTTTCACGGATAAGTACTTCAAGCTCACCATTTGCCGTTGTGTCCTTGTGCTTCATTTCCACTTTCAGGTTATCAAGTGAAAGAATATCACCACCACCTCTGGCTTCTTCAAGACTGCGCAGTACAGAGATCAGATGTACACGAATTTGATTATATTCATCACGAATATATTGATTATCTGAGGCGATATAGGTCGTCAGATTTTTATGCAGATGTTTAGTGTCTTTAATCGCCTCAACAATATTCCTGCCAACTGTGCGTAATTCAAATAACTCATTGCTCTGTTCTGAAGTCATATCGGCTTGTGCACGACTGATAAACATAACAATATCACTATAAAGTCCTTTTACATTGCGGTTATATTCATCATCAATATTAATAGCAATAGGCTTGACACTGTTTTTGATCACGTCGCTAATGTCACGCTCAGAAATAATATCATGGCGATGCAGACTCAGACCATGGGCAATAATGGCAAACGCATTATCATACAGATGTACCATTTCCTTTCGAGCGGACTCAATAGCCGTATCGGGAATCGCTTCTGCTGCTTCAGATAAATATTTCGGCGTGGCGATAGAAACTGCTTTTTCCGGCATAAATCGGGTAAGAAAATTTACTAATTGATTAATGAACGGGATCATGGCTATTATACCAATGGAATTAAAAATAGTATGAAATACCGCCAGTTTGAGTGTGTAATCATCTGCTGCAATGCCCACCGCACTGGAAATACTATCAACTGCATCCATAAGCTGGTAAATGAATGCAATGGCAATAAGGGCGGTGACTAAATTAAAGATAAGGTGAGCACCCGCCAGCCTCTTACCCTGAACATTAGAGCTCATAGAGCCGATGATGGCAGTAATGGTGGTGCCTACATTGGCTCCGATGGCTAAAGCCAGGCCATTTTCATAAGTAATTTGATGCACTGACAAAGCGGTAATAATAATAACCAGTGTGGCGTGACTGGACTGCATGATGACTGTGGCGGCAATACCCAGAGCAGCAAATAAAAACAGTCCGGGGTAGCCGCTCACCGCAAAAGATTTAAGATCAATAGTGGTTCTGAAGGCTTCGAAGCCCTCTTTCATATAATGAATACCGAGAAAAAGAAAGCCTAATCCGGCCAGAATATAACCCACGCCTTGAAGATGTTTTGATTTTTGAAACACTAAAATGATGCCGAAAACCAGCATAGGCATAGCATAGGCGGAAATTTTTACCTTAAGACCAAAGCCGGCAATCAGCCAGGCACCTGTAGTAGTACCGAGATTAGCACCAAAAATAATACCAATACCTGCAGCCAGACTGATTAAACCGGCACTAAGGAATGAAATAGTAATAACGGAAACTAATGAACTGGACTGCATCAGTGTAGTAGATACCACCCCGAAACTAATGCTTTTCCATAATTTGTTGGTGGTTTTCTGTAATATTTTTTCTAATAATCCACCGGTAAAGGCCTTAAATCCTTCTTCCAGAAATAACATACCAAACAGAAAAATAGCAACACCGGAAGCTATTTCTTTAAAATCAGGGCTGATCCAGAAACCATAGGCAAGGACGAATAGGATAGTGGGTAAAAATATTTTTCTGATCATAGTGAAACGGAGTCCTTTGATACTGGGTGTTTTTATTTAATAAGCGGCATTGTAGTATACTACATTACACTTTTGTTACAACTTTATTGCACTTTTGTTACAGTTCACTATAGTATAAAACATTTATAAATCAATATTCCAGCGTGAAAATAGACCCGTTATTTTGTTTGATTCAGCAGCAGCTCTACATGTTGAGCAAAATCATCACCATTCTTATAGCCAACGACTCTGAAATTCTTTGCTTCCTCTGCTTGCGGATTAAAAAACAAAATAGCCGGTGGTGCGGGGATTTTGTAACTCTTGAGCAGTTCTTCATCCATTTTATCCATTTCTGTTACGTCGGCCTGCAGCACAACAAAATTATCCAATGCAGAAAGTACTTTTTGGGATTTAAAAGTAGACGCTTCCATTTTTTTACAATAGGTACACCAGTCGGCATAAAAATCTAACATAACATATTGATTATTTTGTTTTGCCAGTGCTAATTTTTTATTTAGATCAGCAATTGATTTTACTTTTTCAAAGGCTATATGCTGCTCTGCCGCATTGCCCTGACTACCGGCAGATGCATAAATTGCGTGGTTTTTTAATGGTTGAAAATAATCACTATTACCTGAGGATGCACCGATAATGAGTAAGCTGCCGTAAATCATCATTACGATTCCCAGCGATTTCCATAAACGTGCCCAGCCAGTGGTGTTATCATGAATCGGTGTGAGAGCCCCCATATAAACACCTGAAGCTAATAGCAGGATTGCCCAGAGCCACATAATAATAATTCCAGGAACCACTCTTTCCAGCATCCAGATAGCAACACCCAGCATGGCAACACCAAACACGGCTTTAACTGTATCCATCCATACACCGGCTCTGGGCATTAATTTTCCTGCTGAAGTTCCAATAATAACCAGAGGTACTCCCATTCCCAGGCTCATGATAAATAATGCACTGCCGCCCAGAATGGGATCGCCTGTCTGTCCAATAAATAATAAAATACCCATTAACGGCGGTGCCATGCAGGGGCCGACAATTAAGGCTGATAGTACGCCCATAATGGCTACACCGATCAGGGTTCCACCTTTCTGGTTATTACTGAATTCAGACAGTTTGGACTGCACAGAGGACGGTAGTTGTAAGTTATAGAAGCCAAACATTGACAACGAAAGCAGCACAAAAATAGCTGCAAAGCTGCTTAATATCCATGGGTTTTGAAAAACCAGCTGAATATTTTTTCCTGACAGCCCGGCAATTACACCCACCAGAGTATAAACAACGGCCATTGAAAGTACATAAACGACGGACATAACAAAGGCATTATTGCTGGCTTTAGCTCCCTGACCCGCCACTATTCCTGAAAGAATCGGAATCATCGGGAATACACAGGGGGTAAAAGCAAGCCCTAATCCAATGAAGAAAAAGGTCAGTAAGGCAATAAAGGTATTCTCTGAACTCAGCACGTTTGCCAGTATATCCTGCTCTGACTGAAGCGTATTATTTGCTGAAGCGTTTTTTGCTGAAGCTCTTATTGCTGAAGGTTTTATTGTAGAGCCTATTGCAGCATCTGCTGCAGCACTTGTCATAGAGACAGCAGTTGATTTGCTGTCGCTGAGGTTAGCGGAGCTATTGCTGAAATCAGTAGAAATATCCAGCTCAATATTTTTCTTAACCTTCGGGTAACAGATACCGGCTTCAGAACAGCCCTGATAGGTCACTTTTACTGCTAATGGCCGGGACAGATCGCCCCTTCCCTGTATCGGCAGGTTAATGATTAAGTCATGATAATAGGCTTCATAATCACCCAGATACTCATCATTTTTGGCTTTTCCTTCAGGCATTACGGGAGTGCCCAAAGTAAATCCATCGCTATTGATCAGTTCAAATTTAAATTTATCCTTGTATAGATAATGCTTATCAGCGATGGACCAGATGGCAGATAATTGATTGTTTCCAGCGGCGGATTTGTTGACAGAAAGTGAAAACTTAAATGCATCTTCAATGTCTAACACATCATCTTCCGCATAATCTTCTTCATTGCCTAAGTTAGCCAATGCAGTGAGCGGGTTTATGGCCTTTTGAACCGCTGCGTCAGGTGCTTCCGGCAGAGCAGCTTTTTTAATCTCCGGCCTGGCAAAAGAGACCATTTGTTTAAGCGGCGGATAACAAATACCTTTGTCTGCACAGCCCTGAGATTTAGCGGTGAGTGTCAGTAATTCAGTGTTTGCTTGCTTTGACCCCGGCTTTAGGCTAAAAGGTATTTTTGCTGTTAATTGTTTTTTAAAAATCTCAATTTCACCGAAATAGGGATCATCCTTTGTTTCACTGGCTGACAGCTGCATTTCACCTAATATTAAAGAATCATCATTGCTGATGAAAGAAACTTTATCCCGGTAGATATAATAACCATCGGCTATTTTCCAGCTTATGCTGATGAAATGACCCTTTTCAGAGCTTTCCAGCTGACTGTCCTGTAGAGCAAAAGCCTGTTCAGGGGGTAGAAATTCATCTTCTGCATGAGCAAAATGAAGCAGTGATGTGACACATAATAATAAAATAAATCCCAATTGTGCGGGCATAGTCATTGTTTTTGTCATTGTTATTGTAGTCTGTTTTAATTAATGGTTTCTATAAGACCTTAACGTCAGGCCGTTTCTTTCAGCTTTTCACTTCTGAGCCTGTACAAAATCCTGGGGCTTACTTTTTCGGCCGCCTTTTAGGTTATACTACTTTCTATCCATTTAAGATATTCAGGTAAACCATTAGCAATATTAACAGCAATAATTTCAGGCACTTCATAAGGATGTAATGAAGTCAGCACTTTTTCTAAAGAAGGGTATTTTTCCCGGGTTGTTTTTATTATGATCATATTCTCTTTGGCCGATTCGACATTATCCTGCCAGTGATAAACAGAATAAACTGCAGGCAAAACATTAACACAGGCCGCCAGACGTTGTGCAACAATATTTTCTGCAATAGTGATGGCTGTTTGTTCATCCGGGCAGGTGCAGAGTACCAGTTCATATAGTGTTTGTTCATTTGTTTCTGCAGTTTGAGTGGCTTCTTCAGTGC
>DAOVUE010000208.1 GCA_030632745.1 Pseudomonadota bacterium
CAGGTATTTCGTCCCGATCTACGCGGCAAAGCGGTAGTTGTTTTATCTAATAATGACTGCTTTGTCGTGGCACGTTCAGCTCAGGCGAAGGCATTGGGTGTAGCAGATCTGCAATCTGTATTTGAGATGAAACATCAGCTGCAGCAGCAGGGTGTCACCTTCTTTTCCAGCAATTATCCTCTCTATGGTGATCTTTCTGCCCGGGTTATGGACACTTTACACTTATTTTCTCCCCAGGTAGAGATTTATAGTATTGATGAAATGTTTCTTTATTTAGCAGGCTATCAAAATAAATCACTGCCTCACTATGGAAAAACCATTAAACAAACGGTGTATAAGCACACAGCTCTACCCGTTGGTGTCGGTATCGCGCCGACTAAGACCCTGGCAAAACTGGCTAATCGGGCAGCTAAAACTATTGCTAAATGTCAGGGCGTCTGTGTGCTGGATACAGCAAAAAAATGGGACTGGATGAAACAGCGCACTCCGGTAAATAAAATCTGGGGCATCTCTTCGCGTTTTTCTTCACGTCTGGCTGAGTTAAATATTTATACCGCAATGGATCTGGCCAGTGCTGATCCAAAAGCTATCCGTCACTATTTTAATGTCTGTGTAGAGCGCATTATTGAAGAGCTTAATGGTCACAGCTGTTTATCACTGGAGGAAATCCCCGCAGCTAAAAAACAAATTTACTGCACCCGTTCATTTGCACAAAAAACATCACAATTACAACCCATTTTAGAAGCCGTCAGCCTCTATACCGCCCGTGCCTGTGAAAAGCTCCGGGCACAACACTCTTTAGCCGCATCCATACAAGTACTATTATACTCCTCAACTTATGAAAATAATGTTTACAATAGCCGCCAGATGATTAAACTCCCCTACCCCACTGATGATACCTGTTTAATTTCAAATATTGCCCGCACAGCTATCCGGCACCTGGTCAAATCAGGTGCCAGTTACATGAAAGCAGGTATTGGTTTATTAGAGCTCAGTTCCAAAAGGCATCAGCAGCTGGATTTATTTCATAGCGGACAGTCACTACAAACGGATCGACTAATGCAGGTTATGGATAAAATCAATACGACTTATGGTAAAAATTCAATTTATATTGCTGCAGAAGGGGTACATAAAAAATGGGCTATGCGTCAGGCTCATCGATCACCCTCTTATACCAGCCGCTGGGATGAATTACCGATAATTAGTTGTTAATACAACATATTAAGTAACTACTCTGAGAGAGTATCCGGTTAGACAGCTTGTGTTTACAGGGTTTATGAAAACATGGATGTTTTCATAAAGTGATACATGGAAGTACTTGCCAAAAGTAGGTACCACGAGGCAAACGTCCCTGTAAATGCAAGCTGTCTGGCCGGATACGGTATGTTACGCTGAATAATTACTATTTTGATTGAAAAAACCCTCACTCAGCCTTATTTTTAGTAACATGAATGCACTTGAAATAAAAAATCTCAGAAAAACCTATAGTAATGGCTTTGAGGCTCTCAAGGGAGTCAATTTACAGATTAAACAGGGGGATTTTTTTGCACTATTAGGACCTAACGGCGCCGGAAAATCAACTATTATAGGCATTAGCTGTTCTCTTATTAATAAAACCTCCGGCAATGTGATCATCCATGGGCATGATTTGCATAAAAAGCCGAGGCAAGCCAAACAGCACCTGGGGGTTGTACCGCAGGAATTTAATTTCAATGTGTTTGAACCTATTGAAGAGATATTAGTCAATCAGGCAGGTTATTATGGTATTGAGCGACAGGAAGCGTTCAAACGTGCTGAAATCTATTTAAAACAATTAGAACTGTGGGATAAACGCCGGGAAATGGCACGAAATTTATCCGGTGGTATGAAACGCCGCTTAATGATTGCCAGAGCTTTAATGCATCATCCTAAAATATTAATTCTGGATGAGCCTACAGCCGGTGTTGATATTGAAATCAGGCGCACCATGTGGGCTTTTTTACAAAAACTCAATCAAACCGGTACCACCATCATCTTAACCACTCATTATTTAGAAGAAGCAGAACAGTTGTGTAAGAACATCGCAATTATTGATCAGGGTAATATTATTAAGGATTGTACTATGAATAATTTATTATCTGAATTAGAGCACGAATGTCTGGTATTGAACTTAAAAACATCACTTAAAACCGTACCTCAATTAGAAGCTTATCCGGCATCTTTAATTGATGAAAAGACCCTTGAGGTTCAAATTAAAAAAAATGACAGTCTTAATACACTCTTTCAAATCTTAACTAAGCTTGAAATTGAAGTTCTGAGTATGCGTAACAAGAGTAATCGTCTGGAGCAATTGTTTTTAGATCTGGTAAAGAAAGAACATCATGTTCAGCAACAGGGGTCATCAACAGGAATAGTAAATGTATTTAAAAGATAATTTTACAGCCTATAAAACCATTGTTATTAAAGAAATTCTGCGTTTTTCAAGAATATGGATCCAGACCATTATTCCCCCTGCGGTCACCATGGGACTGTATTTTGTTATTTTTGGTCAGCTCATTGGTTCTCAACTCAATGATATAGATAATTACTCTTATATGGATTATATTGTTCCCGGACTTATTATTATGTCCATTATCACAAACTCATATTCCAATGTGGTTTCATCTTTTTACAGCACTAAATTTCATCACCATATTGAGGAACTGCTTATTTCTCCGATAGCTAACTTTACCATTTTAGCAGGCTATGTTTCAGGAGGAGTTGCCAGAGGTTTAATCGTCGGTGTTGTGGTTACTCTGGTGTCATTATTTTTTACCCGGATTGAGATCCACAGTTTTGCCGTCACTTTATTGATTGCAGTATTAACGGCCACTCTGTTTTCTTTAGCCGGTCTAATCAACGCCATTTTTGCTAAAAGTTTTGATGATATCAGTATTGTTCCTACTTTTGTTTTGACACCACTCACTTACTTAGGCGGGGTCTTTTATTCTATAGAAATGCTGCCTGAATTCTGGCAGAATATTTCCTTATTTAATCCCGTGCTTTATATGGTTAATGGTTTTAGAATGGGCATGCTGGGTGTTTCTGACGCAAGTTTATTAACTGCAATTATGATTATAATCGGATTTATTCTAATGTTAGGCTCTATTTGCCTTTGGTTACTGCATAAAGGCATCGGGATAAAAAAATAACATTGTTAAGAAAACACTGGCATTAACCCCATCGGGCAAGTAAAGAGTGTTCAATTTTTAAATGATCCAAGATCCTCGCCACCACAAAATTGACAATATCATCGACTGTTTCAGGTTGATGGTAGAACCCGGGCGAAGCAGGCATAATGGTTACGCCTAATTGACTGAGTTTCAACATATTCTCCAGGTGAATCGCAGAAAACGGCATTTCTCTGGTCAACAGGATTAATTGTCGACGTTCCTTAAGCATCACATCAGCAGCCCGTTCAATCAGATTATTGCTGGCACCATGAGCTATTGAAGATAAAGTACCCATTGAACAGGGACAAACCACCATTGCATCCGCCGGATTAGAACCGCTTGCTACAGGAGCTGTCCATTGTTCTTTGTCGAAGATTTGAAGTAAAGACTCTCCAACGGGTGAAGAGCCATTAGCGGGTAAAGAGCCATCAGCAGGTGAAGAGCCATTAATATAATCTAAAATAAAAGACTTTAATGCAAAATTAGTATCAGGTAAGTTAATATTTAATTCAGTTTTAATAACCACTCTGGCAGCAGATGAAAGCAGCAGATAAACCTTTACCTGCGCAGCCAGTAAACTTTTTAAAAGCTGAATAAAATAAGGAGCGCCAGATGCCCCTGTAACGGCAAGAGTTACGGTTTTATTGTTCATCATTCCTATCACAGAGAGTTATCACTAAGACCGTCTAATAATTTTTGGTGAATTCCTTCAAAACCACCATTACTCATAATAAGTAAATGATCTGAAGGTTTAACATCATCCAGAATGACCTGCTGCATCTGTGTTATATCACTAAAAGCCTGAACTTTTTCACCTAATAATGCCAGAGTATCATTAAATTTAGATGCATATTCATCCGGCAGATATAAAAAAACCTTATCCGCCTCACTCAGTGAATCCGGTAGAGCAGCATTATGAACCTGCATTTTCATCGTATTGGATCGTGGTTCCAGAATGGCCACAATACGTTGCTGAGAGCCGACTTTTTTTCTTAAGCCATCAATAGTAGTGGCGATTGCAGTGGGATGATGGGCAAAATCATCATAAACGGTAATACCATTCACCTTGCCTCTTATTTCCAGACGACGTTTGACATTTTTAAATTCAGCCAGAGCATCAATTGCATGCTTAGCTGGCACACCTGCATGACGGGCAGCAGCAATGGCAGTAATCGCATTATCTACATTATGCTGCCCGATAAGATCCC
>DAOVUE010000209.1 GCA_030632745.1 Pseudomonadota bacterium
CAGGCGTCGTAGAGACGTTGCATGCAACGTCTTCTCTTTACTGTTAAATTGATTCAAACCCGAATTGCTATAACTATGGATGATATCAATTATTTTGGTTCAATATCTTTCAGATGTTTGCCAACCGCTATCCTTGCTCCGAGAAGTCCTAATACACAGCCGGTAAGTAATAGTGTGGAACTGGTTTTAATATTCATTAATCCCAGAGAAAACAAATTACCTCCATAGAGAGAGGATAACTGCATAAGCGGCTCCCTGATGATAATCAGTGACATATTGATTAATAAAATGGCAATCAGGCTGCCTAATAAACCATACCAGAAACCACTATAAAGAAAGGGACGACGGATAAAACTATCGGTTCCGCCAATTAATTTCATTACTACAATTTCATTACGACGGTTTTCAATCGCCAGACGAATAGTATTTCCAATAATTAACAATACAGCCAATGCCAGTAAAGTGCCAATAATAAGTACTGCTCTCTGGATAATATGAGTAATGGAATAAAGTCGTTGTAACCATTGTATATCCATTTGAACCAGATCAACCTGCTGTATTGCTTTTAAAGTGATGATTAATGAATCGATTTGTTCTGCTGAATGATGAGTTAAGCTGGGATAAACGATAAGCACATCAGGCAGGGGATTTTCTTCTAATGCTTTCAGGGCATCACCAAAACCAGAGTTATTTTTAAATTCCTTTAAGGCGGCTTGTTTGTTGATATGTTTTATTTGAGCAATTTCCGGATAGGCTGCTAATTTTTGTTTAATGGCTTTTATTTGCTTATCAGTGATGTCTTTTTTCATAAAAAGAGAAATTTGACTGATATTATCGAAATCACCGGTAAGTTGTTTGCTATGATCAAGGAGTATGTATAAGCCGGCGGGAAGTGCCAGAGCTATACCTAAGGCTGAGGCTGTCATCAGGGTAGCAAGAGGTGTGCGGCTTAATAAACCTAAAGAATAAAAAAACACCTGAAGATGACGAATAAAAAACTCTTTTAAGCATGACAATAAACCGGGTCTTAGTTGTCTGAACTGAACCTTATTAACACCCATATTAATGCTCTTCCGCATTTAGTGCCTGGTTTGAACGTTGTTTTTCAGAAGCTAATAGTTTTTCAGAAGCTAATAGCTGTCCCTGTTCAAGGTGAATAATACGTTTGTTTAACTGACTGATTAAAGGGATATCATGGGAAGCAATTAATACCGTAACACCGACCTGATTAAAAGCTAAAAAGAGTTCCATAATTTCATGAGACAGGTCAGGATCTAAATTTCCGGTAGGTTCATCGGCTAATAACAGTGCAGGTTTATTGACCACTGCACGGGCAATACTGACTCTTTGCTGCTCACCACCTGACAGAGTAACAGGGTATCTTTTTTCAAAACGCAACAGGCCCACCTTGTCCAATGCCGCATGCACACGTTTTTTCACTTCTCTGGCAGAAAAGCCGCTGATGATCAGCGGCAGAGCTACATTATCATACACGGTTCGATCCGGCAGCAGCTGATAGTCCTGAAAAATAATACCCATATTACGACGTAAATAGGGCAGCGTATGACGCTTAATTTTATTGAGATTTCTGCCGCCAATAATCACATTGCCTGTTGATGCTCGTTCAATAAGAGCGATGAGTTTTAATAAGGTACTTTTTCCTGCACCGGAATGTCCTGTTAGAAAGGACATTTCTCCCGCCTGCAGGTGAAAATTAACCTCACTAAGGGCTTTATTACCGCCCGGATAGTGTTTGCTGACCTGATCAAATACAATCATAGCCGTGTTAAGAATTATCCCGGCTTAAAAGTGCAGAGACAAATTCTTTTCCATTAAAAGGTCTGAGATCATCAATACTTTCTCCTACTCCGATAAAGCGAATAGGAATGTTTAATTTTTTAGCAATGGCAAAAATAATTCCGCCTTTTGCTGTACCATCGAGTTTTGTGACCACAATACCCGTCAGGCCAACTGTTTTATTGAATTGTTCCGCCTGATTTAAAGCATTTTGCCCCGTACCTGCATCGACCACCAGCATAATTTCATGGGGGGCGGAGTCATCGACTTTGGAGGCCACCCGTTTTACCTTGGCCAGCTCATCCATTAAATTAGTCTGAGTGTGTAATCGCCCGGCGGTATCGGCAATGACTATATCAATATTGCGAGCCTTACCTGCTGCAACGGCATCATAAATGACAGAGGCAGAATCAGCGCCTGTATGTTGAGCTATGACTGGAATGTCATTACGCTCTCCCCAGACCTGTAACTGCTCAACAGCCGCTGCACGAAAAGTATCACCTGCCGCCAGCATTACAGAATAACCTTCATTCTGGAACTTCTTTGCCAGTTTGCCTATGGTTGTGGTTTTACCCGCACCATTAATGCCGACCATTAGAATAACATAAGGATTTTTACTGCTGTCCAGGGAAAAAGGAATAGAAACCGGCTCTAATAAGGCATTCATATCTTCTTCAAGAGCCTGAAATAATGACTCTTCATCGGATAATTGTTTGCGGGAAACACGCTCGGTAAGGCTATTGATGATTGACATAGTCGCTTCTACCCCCATATCTGAGACTAAAAGCTGATTTTCGATTTCTTCCAGCAGATCATCGTCAATTTCTTTTTTACCCAGCACTACACTGCTGATACCTTCAGTGATGGAACTACGGGTTTTACTGAGACGTTGTTTTAAGCGACCGAATAGGCCTTTGCCTTCTGTGGTGGATTCCGTACTGTCTGCTGTGGTGATGGCAATATCGCTCTCAGCATTGCTCTCTGTCTGATTGTTTTGCTCAGATTCAGGCAGGTTACTGGAGCTGTTTTGCTTATTATCTGTCTTTTTATTGCGTTTTATAAAACTAAACATGATGTGATTGATGTTACATTAAAAGTGGTGAATATTGCATTAAAATAGGCTATCATCGCGAAGCCATTATTTTTAACTAGTGAATAACTATTATGCTAAATTTTACACCAGAAACCTACAAAAAAATCAGGAATTACACGAGAATATCTCTATGATGAGAAAAACAGCACAAAAAAATGTTTCTAAGGGTCGGATAAAGACATTCTTTCACAGTACATTTCATAGTACTTTTCATAGCCTTTTTCATATCCTATTGATAAGTACTCTTATTTTCATGAGTGGTAGCAATCTGCTTATGGCCAGTCAAGCCGGTCGGGAAATCATGCAGCAAAGTCCACGGGTCAGTACTCAGGTGAAAGAAATAACACTCAAAAATGGTCTGAAGGTCATTGTTAAACCTGATCATCGGGCTCCGGTTGTTATTTCTCAGGTCTGGTATAAAGTGGGTTCCAGCTATGAAAGTGGTGGTACAACAGGTGTGTCTCATGTGTTAGAACACATGATGTTTAAAGGTACTGAAAAATTTCCAACAGGAGAATTTAATAAAATTATTTCCAGAAACGGGGGTGAAGATAATGCTTTTACCTCCAGAGATTATACCGCCTATTATCAAAAATTAGAAAAAAGTCGTCTTAAAGTGAGTTTTGAGCTGGAAGCGGATCGCATGCGCGGACTGTTATTACCAGAAGATGAATTTGATAAAGAAGTGATGGTGGTGATGGAAGAGCGTCGCTGGCGCACAGATGATAAGCCTCAATCTTTAACCTATGAACAATTTCATGCTTCGGCATATGATAATAGCGGCTATCATAACCCCATCATCGGCTGGATGGATGATTTAAAAAACATGACAGTTGAGGATTTGAGTTTGTGGTATCAACGTTATTATGCTCCCAATAACGCCACTATTGTGGTTGTGGGTGATGTTGAGCCTGAAGAAGTATTTAACTTAGCAGAACACTATTTTGGTCCACTCAAAGCATTTGAAATTGCCAAACTTAAGCCCAGAATTGAGCGTGAGCAAAAAGGCAGTAAACGCATTGAAATGGAGCTGGAGGCTAAGCTGCCTTACTTAATTATGGGTTATAAAGTGCCCGTTATAAACACCGCAGAAGAAAAATGGGAGCCTTATGCTCTGGATGTATTAGCTGGAATTCTTGATGGGGGAGATAGTGCCCGATTCAGTAAACATCTTGTCAGAGGCAGTAAAATAGCCACTTCTGCCGGAGCAGGTTATGCGCTGGATTCCAGAATGCAAACACTGTTTTTACTGGATGGAGTACCGGCGAAAGGTGTAACAACCTTACAATTAGAGCAGGCATTACAGCAGCAGTTAGAAAATATTAAAACTTCATTAATTAGTCAGGATGAGCTGCAGCGAGTTAAAGCCCAGGTTATTTCATCAGCAGTTTATGAACAGGACTCGATGTTTTATCAGGCCATGAAAATCGGTGCTGCAGAAACGGTGGGTATTGGCTGGCAGGAAGAG
>DAOVUE010000055.1 GCA_030632745.1 Pseudomonadota bacterium
CGCCAAATCCAAGCAGTATAGTTAAGGGAAGACCTATCAATAGTAAACGCCGGGGAATATGAATATTCAATTTCAGCACATTCAGATTGGCATTGGCTGCATCCGTAAAAAGTACCAGAGCAAGGGTCAACTCAGCCAGGGTACGTATGCCCTCGGATTTCACATCCAGACTCAGATAATCCAGGCCTGAAGGTCCCATCAGCAGACCGAAAGCAGTAAATACCAGCGCTCCATTAATAGGCGTGCGCTCAAGTCCACCGCTGACAAGACTATAGAGAAAAATAAATGCGGCTAAAATCAATAAATTGTCATACATCATGTCTATTCTTTTCCCTGTTTATGATCACGAATCTCCCGACCACCCTCTATTAAAATAGTAACAAGGGATTTATGCCTATCGTTCAAGCTATTTTTCAGCCCAGCTATTTTTCAGCCAAGCTATTTTTCAGCATTATCAGCAGTTTTGCTGTCACTGGCCTTGACCGGCTCTACCTGCATACCCGATTTTGTTATTTTCTGCAGTCCCTGAGAAATAACCCTATCGCCTTTTTTCAGTCCTTCTTCTATGACCCAGTAGTGCTCATAAGCTACGCCCTGTTTCACTATCTGCTGTTTAGCCTTATTGTCTTTATCCACTACATAGACAAAACTACCTATTTGTGTTTCCAGTAATGCACTTTGTGGAATTAATACGGCATCCGGGCGATGACCTACGGTCAGACTCAGCGGTACATATTGTCCTGGAATCAGAGGCAGCGTTAACTGACTGTTATTAGCCTGTTTAACACGTTCATTGGGGAAAACAGCCCGTACCTCCATGGTATCTGTATTGGCATTGAAAGTGGCGCTGGAGTAATCAACGTGACCCTTTCCACTGTAAATACTTCCATCCGAGAGGGTCACTACGCCGCTAATACCACTACGATCTTTTGGACCCAGACCTTTTTGTGATAATTGCTGGATGGTATAAGTGTCCTTGCGGCTGATATTAAAATCAACATAAATAGGATCGAGTGCTATCAGGGTGGTGAGTTCAGTGACCTGTGCAGAAACCACAGCCCCCTTATACACTTTGGTTTTCTGAATATAGCCGTCAAAAGGAGCTGTAACCTGAGCATATCCAAGATTCAGTTGAGCCTGCTCAATATCTGCTTTATCCTTATGAATCGCCGCTGTAAATTCTTTTAGTTTGGTTGCGGTGGTATCGCGTTTCTCTTTGGAGATAGCCCCGCTTTTAACCAGTTTATTATAACGCTTAAGTTCCTTACTCCAGAAGTTCAGAGTGGCCTGATCCTGTTCCAGATTTGCATTGGCGGCATCTAATGCTGCCTGAAAAGGCTGTGGATCAATCTGATACAATAGATCACCAGTTTTCACCATACTGCCTTCTTCAAACTTATGCGACCCGATATAACCCGAGACCCGCGGCTTAATAAGCACTTTTTTATATTCTCTCACCGTGCCGGGAAACTGCAGAACAACTGGAATGGTTTGTTGTACAACCGGTGTAATCACGACTTTTGGCGGCGGCGGAGGCGGCGGTGGTGGTTTATCCTTACCACAGGCAGATAACTGCGTTATTGCCAGCATTATGCCGCACACAAACAGCAGGGAAATGCTATTATTATTGTATAGATATTTAATCATGGTACGCACCCGTATGGCAGAAATTAACAGATAGTGTTGCTAATATAATAAGTGTTGCTAATATAATAAGATTTTTTTTCATGCTGATTTTCGCTCCCGAAAACGCTCAATAAGGACATAAAATACTGGTACAAAGACAATCAATATTGTTGCCAGTGTTAAACCACCCACTACTGCGGTTCCTAATGATTGACGGGAATTAGCTCCGGCACCAATTGCTAATACCAGCGGAATCAGACCGATAATAAAGGCAAAGGCCGTCATCAGGATGGGACGCAGGCGAATACGTGCTGCCTGCTTTGCTGAATCCATAATACTGGTGCCGCTATCATGCAGATCCTTGGCAAACTGCACGATCAAAATAGAATTCTTGGCCACCAGACCGATCAGCAGCACCAGGCCAATCTGACCATAAACATCCAGACTCATACCTCGCAGCGCCAGAGATCCGATCGCCCCGAGTAAGCCTAAAGGAATGGCCAGCAGAATCATAAACGGCATGGACCAGCTTTCATATTGCGCTGCCAGCACCAGAAAAACAAAGACCAGTGACATGGCAAAAACGATGGGCGCCAGATTACCAGCTTTATTCTGCTGATAAACCATATTGGTCCATTCATAACCAAAACCCTCCGGCAGATAGTCTTCTGCCAGTTGTTCCATCGCAGCATTAGCCTGCCCTGAACTAAAACCCGCTGCTGCATCACCATTAACCTGTACTGAAGCATATTCATTATAATGAGTGATATTATACGGTGCGACGATGTTCTTTATGGTCACAAAGGCACTAAGAGGGATCATTTCTCCCTTATCATTGCGTACTCTAAGCCGGCTGATATCATCTTCATGAAGACGGGCATCCTGTTCTGCCTGTAAATAGACCCGGTATACCCGACCGAATTTATTAAACTGATTGACATACAAAGAGCCGAGATTGATCTGCAGGGTAGAAAAAACATCATCTAAGGATACGCCGCGGGTCTTGATTTTGACCCGGTCAAGCTCAATGAAACGTTGTGGTACTTCAGCATCGAATGTCATATAAACGCCCGCTAATTCGGGACGTTTATTCGCTTCGCTGATAAAGTCTTTAGCCACTTTAGCCAGTACTTTTTCTCCCTGGTCATTAAGATCCTGAATTTCAAAGTTAAAACCACCGGTAGAACCCAGGCCGGGAATGGGTGCTGCATTGACCACCATAATATTTGCGTCGGGAATTTTATCCATTTCAGTTTGAAGATTTGTCATGATGCCTTTAAGCTGAGTTTCGGGTGTCTTACGTTCAGCATAAGGCTTAAACATGATATAGGCAACACCTGAAGAGGTATCCTGAACAGCATCAATACCGTTATAGCCTGGTATTGACTCAATATTTAATACACCCGGGGTGTTCAGAGCAATTTTAGAAATCTGATCGTTAACCGCTTCTGTACGTTCTATATTCGAACCAGCCGGTAATTTGACTACTACTATTACAAAGCCCTGATCTTCATCAGGAACGAAAGCAGTAGGCACTGACTCAAACAACATCACAGCCAGAAAACATAAACCGATAAAGGCAATTGCAACCAACCACCAGACTTTTGATAATGTCTCTACCAGACTGGCATATCCAGTGGATAACTTGTCAAAGGCAGTATTAAAACCCTGTGCCAAACGATTCTTTTTTGCACTATCAGGGCGCAGAAAAACCGCAGCCAGAGCCGGACTCAGTGTCAGCGAATTGAAACCAGACAGACCCACCGATATTGCAATAGTCAGGGAAAACTGATTATACAACTGGCCTGTCATACCCGGAATAAAAGATACGGGTACAAACACTGCCATCAGTACGATAGTGGTGGCAATAATCGGACCACGCACTTCTGCCATAGCATTTTCAGTAATCTGCTGCATATCAATCTTGTCACCAGCGTCAACGGCCTTTTTCAAATGACGGTTGACGTTTTCTACCACGACGATAGCATCATCAACCACCAGGGCAATAGCAACCACCAGACCCAGCAGGGTCAGAGTATTAATGGAAAAATCAAAGGCCGCCATGAAAATAAAGGTACCAATCAGTGACACAGGAATGGCGATGGTCGGGATCAGAGTACTGCGGAAATTCTGCAGAAATATGTACACCACCAGTATCACCAGCAGGATAGATTCTACCAGAGTAATAAGAACTTCCCGGGTGGATTCTTTAATAAATTCGGTAGTATCATGATTTATGCTCCATTGCATATCATCAGGGAAGTTTTTAGCCAGTCTTTCCATTGTTTTTCTTACATCGTTAGCAATCTGAATTGAGTTGGCATTAGCTAACTGAAAAATCCCCAATGCGGCAGTGGTCTTGCCGTTCATCGAGGTTGACCAGGTATAGTCCTCTGCCCCTAGTTCCACTCGACCCACATCGCGGATCCGTACTATCGTACCATCTGAGTCAGCACGAATAATAATGTCTGCAAACTGTTCCGGAGTTTCCAGACGTCCCAGCACATTAAGCTGATAAACAAAGGACTGTCCTTTAGGTGCAGGTGCCTGGGCCAGTTTACCTGCGGCAACCTGATTATTCTGCTCTCTGAGGGCTGCCTCCACATCCATTGCAGTCATCCCCATATTAGCCAGGCGTTCTGGATCCAGCCAGATACGCATGGCATATTTACTGAATCCGTAGTTAGTAATTGATGCGATTCCCGGGATACGTGCCAACGGGTCGTTAAGGTGGATATCGGTATAATTCTGCAGAAAGGCTTTATCCAGAGTACCCTTAGGTGAGAAAACATTGAGGATAAGCACGAGATTAGAGGATTGTTTGGTAATGGTCAAACCGACCTGATTGACTTCCGGTGGTAATTCGGACAGAGCCTGATTACTACGGGTTAGTGCTTCCATCTGGGCAATGGATGCGTCATAACCCACATCAAATGTCATGGTAATACTTGAATCACCATTATTAGTACTGTTTGAGGACATGTAGATCATCCCCTCGGCGCCATTAAGCTGTTCTTCCAATGGCGTTGTGACCGTGTCTGCAACCACCTTAGCGCTGGCACCGATATATTGTGTAGATACCTGTATTTGTGCCGGTACTAAGGGTGGATATTGGGCGACGGGCAGCGTCAGCAAGCTGATAATACCGGCTAGTACCATCATCAGGGCGATAGCGGCGGCAAAGATAGGACGAGTAATAAAAAAATTCATTTTGTGTAATTCCCTGCTGTCTGAATATTAGTACTGTGTTTATTGATTGAATAAATTCTGCTCACCCCCGGACAGTTCATTAGATAGTGCTGTCCGCCTGAGGCATCTCATCGCCAATAAATTGAACTGACAATAAAGGGAGATGGAGTTCATATAAACTATTTAAAATACCGGATAAATCAGCCTGATCGGAAACTTTTCCCTGCAGTCTAGTCACTGTATTGTTTGTTTCCTGAGATATAATTTCCTCAGGTGATGTAAGTATTTCCATCGCACCAAGACGATTAAACCATGCCCGAGGTAATATTCCTTCTACTTCAATCCGATAATAGCCGGGGGTTGAAAAGTGCGTTTTACTCATATGAATATTACTTTTTTGTTTAGTATATTTCTTTATTAATATTTCTTTATTAATATTTATATCAATTTATATGGATCAGTTAATCACACTAATGATAACTGATTTAAAGGAATAAAAAAACCCGGAAAAAGGGGGATAAATGGGGGATTAAATTCTATTTTGAGGGGAAATAATATCTTTAGCCAGGGCTGCTGCTTCACGGCGGTTATTAACACCCAGTTTTTGATAAAGATGTTTCAAATGTGTTTTTATAGTTTCTGCTGAAACAAATAATTTAGCTGCCATTTCTTTATTCCGCATACGCTGAGTCAGTAATTCTAAAATATCAATTTCACGATTTGTTAATGCATCTAAAAGTCTGCCAGAGTCAGCTTTACTCAATTGACTCTGCTGAGAAATGAGATTGGATGTCTGTTTTTGTGTTAGCGTTAGAGTCGTACTACATTGATCAAGAAGAAGTTTTAGATAGTCTGTGGAGCCTGTATGATCGACAAGGCATTGAATAATTTTTACCATGGGCCGGCCTATTTCAACAAAGGGATGAATCCACCCTCCGGGTTCAGTCAGAACAATAAGTTGTTTCAGAACGCTGACAGCTTCTTCAGTATTGCCACTCAAGTCGAGTGCTAATGACTGCAATGCCATGATTTCAATTGTCTGAGTTGTGTTATGCAGTGCATCACTTTCCTGTCGTAAAATTGTCAGTAATTGATTGGCTTGCTGCAAAGATTCGGGTACATTGATGGCAAGCATTATTCTTGCTTGTGTAATTGCAGGGGTTTCGAGCCAAAATGACATTGAGGCTGCTGTAAATGGTTCATCGTATGAGTTTAACCATGCTATTGCCAGATTTAAGTTTCCCTGTGCCAGAGCCAGTCGAGCCTGCCCGGATTGAGCTGCATGAATGTGTTCAGAATGCCCGCTATCCTGAGTAAATTTTAACAATATTTCTATCGTATCGTTTGCTGCATCATGCTGTTGCATACTCTGATAGGCCAGTGCCAGAGCTATCATAGAATCAATAGCAACCCGCGTATTGATAGCATACTTATTCTTGATTGAAAAAGAGAAGTGTTCTCGTGCCATGGGTAGATTATTCTGCCGAAAACAGGTAGATGCTTGCATATAAATGCCCCATCCCTGCACTAAAATAGGATCGCTTTGCATTAATAGCTTGTTCATCTTTTTTGCATCGTATATCACTGCGTCCAGGTTACCTGAAAACAGATGTAAAAAAGAGCGAGCAAGAAACAGACGACTGGAAAGTACTATATTGTGCGGGTCATGATGTTTGATGGTTTCATTACATAATGAAAGGGCAAAATTAGTCTGGTTTGACATATTACTCGCCATAGCGATATGCATTTCATTAGAACCAAATATTTCGGAGTATTTATCAGAAATTATCTGTTTGGCTTGCAGAAACAGTTTAAGCGCAATTTTTCCCCTCCCTGCCCAATAGTGCAATACGCCCTGAAAATGTTTCAATCCCCCAAGACAAGTTTTATCCAGGCGGTTTTCCATATCCATCAATTCAAGCTTCTGAACAATAGGAGCAATTTCTTTTAACTGATGACGAACATTCGAAACCCAGGCCTTTGATATAAGAAGTCTTGGTAGTTGTTCTATAGTTCCCACAGGGAGAGCTGTCAACCATCGTTCAATATCACGCCAACCGTGTTTGTTTTGCTCTACAGACCAAAGTTGTTTCTCAATAATCTCTGCTGCTCCAATATTGTCATCAACCGCAACACGATGCTCAATCGCTTCATCAATAAAATCCTGACTTTCCAGCCACTGGCTGGCACGTATATGAAGTTTGCCAATATCATCACCTGACATATTTCTGGTCAATTCATGCTGCAGCAATTGCTGAAATAGATGGTGAAATCTAAACCATTTCCCATCTGAATCTAAAGATATAACAAATAGATTGCCTTCAGTGAGTTCACTGATGAACTGATCAGCAGTAAATTCTGCTTCTTCGTCATTACTTAACACCTGATAGACTGCTTCACATAGCGGCGCACAAAATCGATTCAAAATAGATGACTGCAATAGATATTGTTGTATATAGGGTGTTTGTCGATGGAACACCTCCTGCAGTAAATAAGCATTCGTTTGATGCACACCCCCATGCAAATTGTTAAGAAAACCATCCTTATCGTCATTCGTTCGTAAAACTTGTGATACCAGGCATAAACCAACTACCCAGCCCTCTATTTCACGTTCAAGATTATTGAGAGTCATATTACCTGCCGTAAAGCCGGCAGCATTTTCTAATAATAATTTTGTCTCAGACCGGGTAAAACACAAATTCTGCATACGTACTTCAGTCACCTGTCCCCTGGCTCGTAGATTAACCAGGTGTAAGGGTGGATCACGGCGGGTCACAATCATCAGATGCAGGGCCAGTGGTGGTCGCTGCAGTAAATGATCGAGTAATTCATTAACGGCAGACTGTGCATTAATGCGATGGTAATCATCAAGCACCAGAATAAAAGGC
>DAOVUE010000222.1 GCA_030632745.1 Pseudomonadota bacterium
AATATCGTGAAATTTGTTAATCACTTTAACTTCAGGCTTATTGCCCTGCTGATCCATCTGAATCTGCCATATTTCATTACCATCATACAGGCTGAACACAAATTGATTACCGGGTGCATCCACCAGCCCGACAGTTTTGGACGTTGCATTACTATTCTTGCCGCCACTCTTGCCTCCATAATAAGCAGGCACCTTAGCCACTAAGGAAAGATCATCTACTGAAAAGATATTGACACCGCCGGGTTCATAGTTTGATACTGCAATAAAACGACCATCCTGAGATATAGCCCCACCGATTGAATTACCTGCCTGCATAACTCGTTTGGAGATTTTACCTTTTAGCAGATCAATTTTAGTTAAACCACCATCACGGCCAAAAACAAAGGCATAGCGTGCATCTCGAGAAAACACTGCGGATGCATGGGAAAGATCACCCAGTCCCTCAATACGACACAAAATAGACTGGGAACTATTGTTTAAAATTAAAACAGAGCCATCCATACGTTCGATGATTATACCTAAATCACCCGTTGCCATAATTTCAGGCATTTTACACTGTGACAAATCCGCTGAACTAAAGACTATGGATGTGAAAACTGATGTAAAAAAAGCACAGATAATTACAAAAGTTTTTAATTGTTTTTTTATGTCTGACATATTTTTTATTACTGTTCTCTATAATGTGGTTGAAGACTCTTAGTGTGGTTGAAGACTCTTAGTGTGGTTGACGACTCTTATATGTATATAGTTGAAGACTCTCATTTATTGTTTCTGATATGACCCAGTGTTCCGGCTTGCAACTGTTCGACTATCCAGCTGATTTCAGCTTGTGTTAATAATGAATGCCATGGCGGCATTGGAGTACCCTGGCGACCGTGAGAAACGGCATCAATTAAATATTGTGTAGGAAATACTGAGATACGTTCGGCTAAAAGAGAGGGACCTAAACCACCCTTAAGTGTCATACCATGACAGGACCCGCAATCCTGACGCACCATATAAGTGAGTTCATTCTGCCTTTCAATACTAATATGCGCTTTTGTTGTTGGCTGACTGCTCTGATTATCAAAAGTCTGCTCATCAGCCGGCTGAGTAATACTATAAGCAGCGGGTACAGTAGTTAAAACAAATACTGAGGCTATTAAGACATGAGCCAAAGCTGAAATCAGGGGCAGTTTTTTTAATAATTTTTTTATCATCTAAATTAATTAATACGTTTTAATGCATATTCCTGGTGCTGAACCAATAATATTGAAAGTTAAAATTATATAGAAAACTCAGTCAATGTCATCTAAAAATCATCTAAAAATATAAATACTACAAAATAGTAGTTTATTAAAACAATATAGTGTAGATTATAGAATATACCGGCAATCTGCTTTGATTTAGATCAAATGAGAACAGGGCTTTTCAGTAACTGGCTGATCTTATTTATATTTCGGTTTGTTAAACTTTTATTAAACTTTAGTTAAACAATATATTAAAATTTTTATTGATATATATCAATAAAAGCAATGATTATTTTAATAGTAGTTTATAAAAATAAGCATCTATTTTAATATCTTGTTGAAATGTAATAATTTAATGAATATGTTATTTTTTGTATTGATCTAAATCAATGTGAAGTATGTTTTGTCAGAGTTATCGTACGACATGTTTGAAATTAAAAACATCCAATTATTAGACGCATCATCTCCAGGGAGACTTATATCCGATGAACATTTTTAAACTAGGTAAATTAACTGCTGCAGTTGCTTTTGCAAGCGCTATCAGTGCTTCGGCAGCTATGGCGGCAGCGGCTGAACAACCGACATTATCAGAAGCTGATTTTGAAAAAGCAAAAACCTTGTATTTCCAGCGTTGTGCTGGTTGTCACGGTGTACTAAGAAAAGGTGCTACAGGTAAAAGCCTTGAACCTAAGAATACTATGAAATTGGGTCAGAGCCGCCTGGAAAAAGTACTGACTTATGGTACTGAAGGTGGAATGAATAACTTTAATGACATCTTCAGTAAAGATGAAATTAAACTAATGGCAACTTATATTCAGATGGATCCACCTGTGCCGCCTGAAATGTCTCTGGCTTTAATGCAGGAACGTACCAAGGTTTATATTCAGCCTAAAGATTATCCTACTAAGCCATTACATGATCTGAACTGGGAAAATTTCTTTGTTGTTATCGAACGTGATGCCGGTAAAATTGCAATCGTTGATGGTGACACCAAGAAAATCGTTGCTCATCTTGATGCAGGTTACGCAGTACACGTTATTAAAGGACAAGAGCATCACAAAGTCGATAAATCTGACGATGTTGATGGTCGTTTCTGGTATACCATTGGTCGTGACGGCAAGCTGAATAAATTTGACTTATGGCAGACACCTGACAAGATGTTAGTTGCTGAAACTCAAATTGCTTATGATGCACGTGATGTCGCTGTTTCTGGTGATGGTAAATACGTCATTGCCGGCGGTTACTGGCCTCCACATTTTGTTATTGTTGATGCAAAAACAATGAAGCCGATCAAAGTTGTTTCAACTCGCGGCATGAATGTTGATGGTGACTATGTTGAAGAGTCTCGTGTGGCTGCTATCTATACCAATCCAAATGAGTCTTCTTTCTTAGTTGCAGCTAAAGAGTTGGGTCAGATGTGGCAGGTTGATTATACTGATCTGGATGCACTTAACATTACGCAAATTAACTCAGCCAAGTTCCTGCATGATGGATTTTATGATCCAACCGGTCGTTACTTCCAGATTGCAGCAAACGCCTCTAATAAGATGGTCGTTATTGATACTAAAGACGGCGGTTCTTTAGCAGGAATGATTGATGTTGATAAACTGCCTCATCCGGGTCCTGGTGCAAACTGGATTGATCCTAAGTGTGGTCCTGTTGGCGGCACAACTCACCTGGGTGTTGGTAAAGTATCTGTTTGGGGTAATGATCCTAAGGGACATCCTGACCAGGCATGGAAACTTTGTTATGAAGTTGAGACAGATGGTGCTGGTGCATTTATCCGTACCCATGAAAACTCAGATTACTACTGGGCTGACCAGTTGAAACACCCTGAGCCTGAAGTACAGCAAAGTGTTCAGGTTATCGATAAGAAGACTCGTGAAATTGTGAAAACAATCCGTGTTACCAAAGAGAAAGGTAAAGCGGCTCTTCATATGGAGTTCAACAAAGATGGAACTGAAGTTTGGGTTTCAGTCTGGAATCGTAGTGATGCCAAAAATCCTACGGGTGAAATCGTAGTCTATGATGCGAAAACTCTGAAAGAGATTGCCCGTATTAAAGGTTTGTCAACACCAACGGGTAAGTTTAACGTTTATAACCGTGTTCATCATAAAACTTAAATGATGGTATACGTTTAATTAACGTGTTATAAAAAACGGATATAGATTTTCTATATCCGTTTTTTTTTATCACCAATTATTTGATTTAAAAGAATACTTTTTGTCAGCTGGAAGAAGCTAAAAGAGTATTGCTTTAAATCAAGGAAGTCTTTTTTGTAAAAAGTAAAAATGCGTATATAATTAATAACATACTTTTCTGATCTGTTTTTAATTATACGGTGTGAATAAATGCTATGAGCCTGTGGGGGGGCCCACGCAGAACTTTGGGATCAAGTAAAGCTTTTACTTTTCCTTACTCGTTATAAATCCAATTAATACAATATAACAGGGCAAATACTAATGGAACATCATCAGAGTTTTTTTAAACGTAAGCTTTTTATGGGTGTTACGGTTGGTGCTGGAAGCATCTTTATTATTATTGGTATTATTTTGTGGGGCGGATTTAATACCGTATTGGAATTGACTAATCGGGAAGAATTTTGTATTTCCTGTCATGAAATGGAAGAAAATGTTTTTGAAGAATACAAAAAAACCATTCACTATGCCAATCGCTCCGGTGTAAGAGCAACCTGTCCTGACTGCCACGTACCCAAAGAATGGGTCTATAAAATTAAACGAAAAATTCAGGCATCTAACGAGATTCTGCATAAAATCCTGGGTACTATCGATACTCCGGAAAAATTCGATGCCAAGCGTCTGCAGTTAGCTCAAAATGAGTGGCGACGCATGAAGGCCAATGATTCACGTGAGTGTCGTAATTGTCATGATTTTGATTATATGGATTTTGACAAGCAGGAATCACGCAGCTCTGATCGTCATGAAGAAGCTATCGATAATGGCTGGACCTGTATCCAGTGTCATAA
>DAOVUE010000363.1 GCA_030632745.1 Pseudomonadota bacterium
AAAAAGTGGTGTTCGGCGTGGTCATAGTGTGCTGGATCTTGCCGGTGGAACGGGTGACCTGGCTGCTAAATTCTCTAAAATGGTGGGTGCTGACGGGCAGGTTGTTTTAGGTGATATTAATGATTCTATGCTCAAAGTGGGACGGGCGCGATTACTGGACAGAGGTATTGTCGGAAATGTAGAGTATGTTCAGGCGAATGCTGAATGTCTGCCTTTTCCGGATAATAGTTTTGACTGTATTACCATTGCTTTTGGTTTGAGAAATGTGACGGATAAAGAGGCTGCTCTGGCTTCTATGTATCGTGTTTTAAAACCGGGCGGCCGTCTTTTAATATTGGAATTCTCCAAGCCTGTTGTTCCCGGTCTTAGTCCTGTCTATGATTTTTATTCTTTTAATATTTTACCTGTGATGGGAAAACTATTTGCTAATGATGCAGAGAGCTATCGCTATCTGGCTGAATCCATCCGTATGCATCCTGATCAGGAAACGTTGAAAGAGATGATGGCTGCAGCGGGTTTTGAACGTTGTGATTATAGTAATTTAACAGGTGGTGTGGTTGCACTGCACCGTGGTTTCAAATTCTAAAGACGATTAAAATTTAACACTATGAGCACTTATTCTAAACAATCTTCACAGGTGTCTGATATTAATCCTCTGATGATTCCATTGCTTTCTGCTATGGAAGAAGCCATTAATCAATTATTTGCACTGGATCCGGAAACGTTTAAGCGTTTAGCACGTTTTAAAGGCAAAATAGTGGCTTTTCATGTAAACGATATTAATCAGTCATTTTATTTTTTTCCTGATCAGCAGGAAATTCAGATTGTAAGTCATTATGAAGGTGATGCGGATACCATGATCAGTGGTTCATTACTGGCTTTTGCCCGTATGGCTCTGGCTGATGAAAAAACTAAAACAGCTTCAGTTTTCAAAGGTGATATAAAAATTACCGGTGATATGGCTTTGGGTCAGCATTTTCAGGCATTATTTCAACAGCTGGACATTGACTGGGAAGAACATATATCCCGTATAACCGGTGATGTTATCGCTCATTCACTGGGTAATGCAGCGCGTGGATTGTTTGCATGGGGGCGACAGGCCTCTCAAACTACAGCTATGGATGTAAGTGAGTACCTGCAGTATGAAACACGGGATATTGCCTCCGGACCTGAAGTTGAGCATTTTAATAGTCAAATTGATACACTTCGCGGTGATGTCGATCGAGCCGAAGCGCGCTTGAATCGACTCCTGCTATTACACTCCTCATTACAGCCTCAATCACAACACAATACTGAGTAAACTATCCATTGAAAAGCATTGCTCAATTTTTTCATTTAATGTTCATCAGCCGTGTATTATTACGTCATGGTCTGGATGAACTCATTCTTGATATCCATTTATTCAGACCAATACGTTTGCTGCGTTTTCTGAGTCCCACATTTTGGTTACGTACCAAAACGGATGTGTCTCGCGGCGAGAGAATCAGAAAAACCCTGGAAGATCTCGGGCCTATCTTTGTCAAGTTTGGACAAATACTTTCTACTCGTCGTGATTTATTACCCGATGATCTGGCTGATGAATTAGCCAAATTACAGGATCAGGTGCCTCCTTTCCCGGGTGATATTGCGGTAGAAATAATCGAACAGCAGTTTAAACAGCCTATTGACGAAATTTTTGTGCATTTTGATCGAACTCCCCTGGCATCTGCCTCTATAGCTCAGGTTCATAAAGCAGAGATGTCGGATGGACGGGAAATGATCGTTAAAGTGGTACGTCCTGATATTGAAAAAGTAATACGTCGCGATTTAGCCCTGCTGTATACGATTGCCGGAAAAGTTGAACGCTACTGGTCTGAAGGTAAACGCCTGAGACCGACAGAGGTTGTGGCAGAATTCGAAAAAAATATTATAGATGAATTAGATCTGCTGCGTGAAGCGGCTAATGCATCTCAGCTCAGACGTAATTTTATGGATTCACCTATCTTATACATCCCGGAAATAGACTGGGATCACTGCCGTAAAAAAGTCATGGTGATGGAACGCATACATGGTATGCCTGTAACCAATATGGCAGACTTAAAAGCCATGGATATTAATTTTAAAAAATTAGCTGAAATGGGTGTAGAGATCTTTTTTACACAGGTGTTTCGGGATAATTTTTTCCATGCTGATATGCATCCGGGTAATATTTTTGTGTCTAATACAGGACAATATATTGCCATTGACTTTGGTATTATGGGCAGTTTAAGCACAGATGACCAGCGTTATCTGGCGGAAAACTTCCTGGCATTTTTTAATCGTGATTATTATCGGGTGGCTGAACTACATGTACAGTCAGGCTGGGTTCCGGCAGATACCCGGGTGGATGATTTTGAATCTGCTATTCGCTCTGTGTGTGAACCCATATTTGAAAAACCACTGCATGAAATATCATTTGGCCAGCTGCTGCTGCGTTTATTTCAGACCGCCAGACGTTTTAATATGGAAGTTCAGCCGCAGCTGGTGTTATTACAAAAAACACTATTAAATATTGAAGGACTGGGGCGTCAGCTTTATCCTCAGCTGGATCTCTGGGATACGGCAAAACCATTTTTAGAAAACTGGATGAAAGAACAATTAGGTTTTCGTTCCTTTGCCAAACAGATTAAACACAATGCACCCTTATGGATGGAACAATTACCGGAGTTTCCTAATAAGGTGTTTGATGTTGTGGAACAGGCACGGCTGGGAAAGCTCAGCATTAATTATAAGAGTGAGGCCTTAAACCGTATAGAAGAAAAAATTGCAGCGCAGAATAAAATGACCATTCAGGCTATTTTGAGTGCGGCTTTATTGATCTGC
>DAOVUE010000360.1 GCA_030632745.1 Pseudomonadota bacterium
GTGGTTACAAGATTCTAACTGGCATTTGCGTTAATAGCAAAATAACCAGTAAAACCCTTAATCTACAGCACCTTAGTCTTTCTCGCTACGATTCAACTGATTAATTTAGGATTACAAGTTGTTAATTTGTCCATTGAGCATTTTAAGTACCGGGCCTGAGTGCTCGGTTATTTCAATGCGGCTGATTTTGCCGTTTTCAACAGATATTTTATACATGCCCATCACTTCACTATAGAGTATATGGGCAATAATGGCCCGGATGACACCGGCATGAGCAACTATCAATAAATGCTTATCATGATATTCCTGCAGCACAGTCTTCCAGCTTTGTACTACTCTATTAATAAAATCTTCTAATGGCTCACTGCCTGCAGGACGATTATTGAGCGGGTCATGATAAAAGGCTAGAAATTCCTTTTGCTCAATATCATCTGCATTTTTTCCTTCCCACGCACCAAAACTGACTTCTTTTAAATTATCAATAACCTGCAGTGGAATATTATGCCTATGGCTGACTTCCTGAGCAAAGTCATAGCAGCGCAGCATAGGCGAAGTGATAATCTGATCCCATTGATCATAGTCCCCGATAGAGTCTCGCATCTGCTGCCAGCCCTGTTCTGATAAAGGATGATCAATGCTGTGTCCGCGGTACATTTTACCGCCTATAGGAGAACCATGCCGCATCAGGTCAATAATCATTTTATTTCGTCAATGACATAAATAATTTAGGTAATTTTTCAGGTAGTTGTTCTACTTTATCAATAACTAAAAATTGTTGACCAAAAATAGTCTGCACATACTCATCGGCATGCGGATCGAGGTTAATACAAAAGGTATAAATCCCTTCCTGATCCAGTTCCTGTACTGCTTTTCTTGTGTCTTCAATGAGTAATTTAGAATCACTGACATCAATATCAGCCGGTTCGCCATCGGTCAGCACCAGCAATAATTTTTTATCAGTCTGACAATTTCCTAAGTAATGAGCAGCATGGCGTAAAGCAGCACCCATACGGGTTGAATAACCTGCTTCAATAGCAGCCAGTCGCGCTTTTACATCATCGCCCCAGTGTTCACTATAACCTTTGATGTGTTGATAACGGACTTCATGACGTGTATTGGATGAAAATCCTGCAATAGCAAACTGATCACCCAGGTGTTCAATTGCATAGGACAATAAAGCAACCGCTTCCCGACTGAGTTCTAAAATAGTCTTCTCACTACCGACAGGGGTTTCATTTAATGAGGCTGATAAATCCAATAACAGCATCACAGCGATGTCACGCCCATCGTGTTTGTGGCTCATATTAATGCGCGGATCGGGAGTGGAACCGCTTTTATAATCAATTAAAGAGCGTATGGCGGTATCTAAATCCAGTTCACTACCGTCTTCCTGATAGCGGATGCGCACATATTGCTGTGGTTTTAATAAGTCGAGCAATTGTTTTAAGCGTTTTACCAGGATTGCATGCTTTTCTAATAAGGCATCAATATCGGCAGGATTTCCCGGTGGATGCAGGGTTTCATACAGGCTGACCCAGTCAGGACGGTAGGATTTCGTGGCGTAATCCCATTCATGGTAATGTCTGGGCGGTAAACCTTTGTCTTCCTCTTCTTCCTCTTGTGCCTGACGTTCTTTCTGATCAAACATTTCTTCTTCGTCACCCATTTCAATAAATTTCCACAGGTGGCGATTATCATCACGATACTCAACTTCCGTATCTTTAAAATACATTTTGGCGAGCTGGTCTGTTTGTCTGCGTGTACGTGCAATAAAAGAGGTCGCAATCAGTGACATCTCCTGTGTACTGGCGTCGCCTTCCTGCATCACCTCATAAAAACGCTGGCTGAATTCCAGGATATCCGCATTTTTATAATCATGATCAGGATTTAAAATAGCATAAGAGAGCATGGTTAAGCGATGGCGAATACACGATTCCTGCTCCATATGGCAATCATCTTCGATGGGCTTCGGGTGCAGGGATAAAAATATTTTACGCAGGCCGGGATAGATTTTAGCCGCTAAATATTCAATACGGGAATCTTCTAACAGCTCAACAGCAATACGCTGGAACGGGCTGAGATTATCGGCAAAAATGGCAGTGGACCAGCGTTTATGACCAATAATATGGGCTAAAATAGCACGATAACGATCGATGCCTTTAATCGTTTTCCCTTGTTCATCCTGGACATCATCAAGTACGTCGGGTACCCGAGCACCTAAGTTATCGTAATAGGGAATGGGTTTGCGCAGCTCATCAAAACCTGTGGAATATGGAATCATGTAGAGCTTTTTATTCCATAATCCTTTGAGGTATAAACTAAGACTTCGTTCATTATCAATAAACAAAGTACCATGACGTTCACGCTGTAAAATAGCCTTGCTGTCCGCAGATTGCAGAGAAAAATAATTTTCCTGACGTTCAGGATGATCGGGGTAATTGCGCACACCATAATCAACCCAGTTTTGCAGACCTTCAAGCGATAACTGGTTCAGTAAGTAAGGCACATTTGCCAGCAGCAGCGGCAGTCCCGGGCTGGGGAACGTGGTGTGATGTCCATGAATAGAACCCGTGGTTTTTTCTGCTAAATCAAATAACAGGTCAAGGTATTTTTGAAATAATTCTTCACTGCCCAGACGACGGGCGGCTTCGGCAACAGAATTTAAAAAAGGCGGTATTGAATTACCATTAGGTGAACGTGATAACTCCCAAACCGCTTTAGAAACAGTGTCTAAGCAGTTTTCACCCAATAATTTGGCCACTTGCGGCATTTCTTCAAGATAGACAAGCACCGGCTCAAAACCACGACCAATCATACAAACTAAAGATGCACCTTTAAGGTAATCTTTAATGCCTTGATCTGA
>DAOVUE010000243.1 GCA_030632745.1 Pseudomonadota bacterium
AAAAAGTTTTTCAGACCCGCAGGAACCTGGCCATGCCACTCAGGTGAGATCACAAACAGAGCATGAATTACAAAGAGCTGTTCACGAATGGGATTTAACAGCTCCTGCCATTTTTGTTCTCCATCCCAGACACCTTCGTCCCATAAGGGCAGTGGATTTCCTTCCAGGCTGTAAATCCATGCAGTGTCGCAGATTCCAGCCTCTAAAGTTTTTTTTATATGTTGTGCTACTTTCATACTTTGGGAATTGAAACGATGACTACCACTGATAATTGCTATTTTCATAGTGACCTTTTAGGATTGTATGCTGGGAACGTTCTATTGCTAATAATAAGTGGGTACTTAATAGTCTTTATTCAAGATACTATAAATCACTGCATTTTCATCTGTGATGTTTTATAATCAGGAGATTATAACTATTAACTTTTTATTCAACAGTCGACTAAAAATATATGCTGCCCGTACTCTTTGATACTGATTTAAAAAGCCTGCCCTTAATTCATAGGGGTAAGGTAAGAGATATTTATGCTGTAGGTGATGAGCATATGCTCATTGTCACCACAGACAGACTCTCTGCATTTGATGTTATTTTACCTACAGCCATTCCAGGCAAAGGTGCAATTTTAACCCGAGTTTCTAATTTCTGGTTTAAGTTTTTTAACCGCACCATACCCAATCAAATGTCTGACATGCCTCTGGCCGATGCAATTCCTGATGCAGCCGAGAGGGACTTAGTTGAAGGTCGTGCTATGGTAGTAAAAAAACTCAAAGCCTTACCGATTGAAGCGATCGTGCGCGGTTATATTATCGGTTCAGGCTGGAAAGATTATCAGGCCAATGGCTCTGTCTGTGGAATTAAGCTGCCGGATAATCTGCAATTAGCAGACAAACTACCAGAGGCTATTTATACCCCCTCCAGCAAAGCGGCTGTAGGAGAGCATGATGAAAATATTGATTATGCAGCAACGATTGATCTTGTCGGTAAAGAACTGGCTCAGCAAATAAAACACATCAGTATTAAGCTCTATACTGAAGCAGCGGCTTATGCTTTGCCCAGAGGCATTATTATTGCTGATACTAAATTCGAATTTGGTGTCGATAGCAACAATCAGTTAACATTAATTGATGAAGCTCTCACTCCTGACTCATCACGTTTCTGGCTGGCTGATGCTTATCGGCCCGGCAGCAGCCCGCAAAGTTTTGACAAACAATATGTACGCGATTATCTGAACACTTTAGACTGGGATAAGACAGCACCAGGGCCTGAATTACCCGACGAGGTGGTACAAAATACATCAGCAAAATATACTGAGGCTTTACAGCGGTTGGTATCATAGATACATGCATATCACTTATGTACAGTGTATTTCGAAAAAAATACAGAGATACATGCGGTGGTAGTGATAAGGTTACAGTACACCCCTGAGAGAGGTATATTGCAACCTTATCACGGATTATTTCACAACAAATTTACCGGGAATAACAATGAATTTTGACAAAATCGCTTTACAGGTTCCAGAAATTTTATTACCCAACAAAGACGTTGATTTACATAAATGGTCTGTTGTGGCCTGTGATCAATATACTTCACAGGCTGATTACTGGACTCAGCTTAAAAATACAGTCGCTGCAGATCCATCTACTTTGAATGTAATATTCCCCGAAGTTTATTTAGAAGACAGTGATGGTGAGCAGCGTATTAAAAATATTAACAGCACCATGCAGCAGTATCTGGATAACAATATCCTGCTGCCCATGCCACGTAAAGGCTTTGTTCTGGTGGACAGGAAAACATCTCAGGCTCCCTCCCGTAAAGGACTGGTAGTTGCGATAGATTTAGAGCAATATGACTTTAATAAAGGCTCCCAAACACTTATTCGTGCGACAGAAGGTACTATTGTGGATCGTTTACCGCCGCGCATTAAGGTTAGACAGGATGCAGCCATTGAGTTACCCCATATTATGGTATTAATAGATGATCCTGATCGCAGCGTCATTGAACCACTTTTTGACAAACATCCCGAACAGATTTATGATTTTGAATTAATGATGAACAGCGGACACATTAAGGGTTATGCTATTGATACAGCGGAATTAATTCAACAGGTGACGGATGCTCTGGAAAATCTGGCAGCACCTGAACTGTTTGCAGAAAAGTATAATGCAAAGGACAAAGAAGTACTGCTTTATGCGATGGGAGACGGCAACCACTCTCTGGCAACAGCAAAAGCAATATGGGAAAAAATCAAACGCGACACACCCGACAAACAATCTGTAATGCACAACCCGGCACGTTATGCATTGGTTGAACTGGTTAATATTCATGATGAAGGATTGCAATTTGAAGCTATTCATCGTGTTATCTTTAATGTACAGCCGGAGCAATTACTGAGTGAGCTGCAGAAACACTTCTCTGACTGCAGCATTCAGCGTTGTGCCAGTGAAGCTGACATGAAGGCTGACGCAGAAATGGCCAGAGGCGACAAGGTTCACATTATACCCTTCATAGATGCCGCTGGTTATGGCTATATTAAAATCAACCATCCTGAGTTCACCCTTGAACTGGCCACTTTAGAATCCTTTTTAAATGATTATTTAGACCAAACAGGTGGTAAAGTTGATTTTATTCATGGCGATGAAGTGGTCAATGAGTTAGGACTTAAGGAAGGTAATATGGGCTTCTTTTTCCCCCCTATTTCCAAGCATAGTTTATTTAAGACCATTATTTTTGATGGCGCCTTACCCAGGAAAACCTTTTCCATGGGTGAAGCCGATGAAAAACGTTTTTATCTGGAAGCCCGGAGAATAAAATAATTTAATACGGGGAATAAAAAATGAAATTAATCCTGCTGCTGTCAGCTCTTTTTTTATTCTCCTGCTCTGATGAAAACGAGCAGGCTGACTACTATCCTGCTTTTTCTCAAACATCCCTGAACACAGACAATATTTATATTTTTGCTGTACACCCGTTACATAATCCACAGCGTTTATTTGCAGTGTTTGGTCCAATGATGGACTATCTTTCAAATAATATCCCTAATGCCAGATTCCAGTTGGAAGCATCACGTAATTATGCGGCTTATGATAAAAAACTTTATAGCGGCCGGTTTCACTTTTCTCTGCCCAATCCTTTTCAAACCATTAATGCTATAGACAAAGGTTATCAGGTGTTTGCCAAAATGGGGGATGATGATAATTTTAGAGGTATTATCCTGGTTAGAAAAGACAGCGGGATTGAAGAAGTGACTGATCTGAAGGGAAAATCCGTCAGCTATCCGGCTCCTACTGCATTAGCCGCAACCATAATGCCGCAATATTATTTACAGATTCATGGTGTGGATGTTATGGTCGATTTGGATAATCAATATGTTGGTTCCCAGGAATCATCGATAATGCATGTTTTTTTAAAACAAACAGTAGCAGCTTCAACCTGGCCTCCTCCATGGAAAGCTCTCATTAAGGAAAGACCTGAGTTAGCAGAACAGCTTGAGATCAAATGGCAGACAGCACCATTGATCAATAATGGGCTGGTGGCCCGAAAAGATATTGATCCTGTTTTAGTTCAACAGGTAAAAGAACTTTTAATCCATCTTCATGAACATGCAGAGGGTCGAAAAATTTTACAACGCATGGAATTATCACAATTTGAGAGCGCCGATAATAACAGCTATCAAATTGTCAGAGATTTTATAGCGCTATTTTCCAGACAAGTCATAACTCTATATACTATAGAGCTACTTGAAAAACTGCTCTGGCAATTAGCTTAAGAGCCTTCAGCCAAATTTAAGTTACATTAGAAGTAAACAAAATGGGCACCCTTCATATAGAGCCAAAAGTAGTTTACACTTTTTTGAGTGGGCTATCGTCGTCATTCCTGCATGCTTCTAGCAGGAATCCATCATGCACAATAGATTCCCGATAAAAAGCCTGCCCCTAGCGAATGCAGGGGACT
>DAOVUE010000097.1 GCA_030632745.1 Pseudomonadota bacterium
GAGTGATGGTTATGTAGTTGAAGATTAAAAGCTACAGGCTAATCGAACACCCCATTCTATATAGAATGGGGTGTTCGATTAGCCTGTAGCTTTTAATCTTCAACTACATAACCATCACTCATAGTCTGCATAAAGGCAACTATATCATCCTCTTCATCACCAGTAAGACCCAGGGCACCCATATTACCAACCTCAATATTTTTGCTTACTTCAGGTTTGGGCCAGCAGCCGTTGTCAAGAGCTACTTCCTCAGTTGCATCATAGATATTTAAACTCTCACAGCTGGGTTTAGTATCACGAGTATTATAGAAATGAACCACACTCTTGAGACTCTTGAAGTAGCCGTTATGCATATAAGCCTTAACTATACAACCTTCAACTGATGCTGCCTCACAGGATCCCAGAGCAACATTGCGCAGGGTCGGCACCTTCACTTTACCCAGATTGGCATCGGCATATCTTTCGTATCCCTTTATAGTCTTTAGAAAACCTCCTAAACCAGGATCCTGCCATTTAGGATTATCCGCCGAGGAAGGGTTTTCTGGATTTCTTGGCACACCCAGATTGCTAAAGCTGAAATCGGTCAGCAGAGGAAATAGATCACCAGGTCCTCTGGCTCCAGTATGACAGCTTACGCACTGGGCTTTACCCTCGAAGAGATCATGTCCTCTTTTTTCCGCGGGGCTCCATTGAACAAGCGTACCCCTGCTAGCCCGGATGGCATCAAGTTTGGAAGTAAAAGCATTACTCACATTTGAGTCTTCAAAGGCTGCAATGGACAGGGCAATACGGTCATAGGCTTGTGACATTTGTTTACGCTGTTGTGGGGAAAAGCTTTTCATTCCCTCTATGGTGCAGGGATCTACAGGCAATTCCTCTACAGCCATGCAGAATTTTGGGGTCCAAACGTATTTGAATAAGTTGCTATAATCACTATTACAAACGGTTTGTACCGCACATGCAGGATTGGGCAGTGCATGTTCAACAGGATTTACAAATGGTCCCTGAGCCTGATCTGCTGCAGGATTGCCCAGCTTCCAGCCTGTGGCACGACCATCCCAGAAATTTCCACCAATAAAGCGTGGTTGATTGCCCGGTTGATTGTTATTACCTTCACCGATTAAGCGATTACCAAAATCAGCATAGAAGCGTGGCGAAAAAGTTGCGTATGCAGAGCTGGGTGGTTTACGGTTACCGAATTCGCCCTCAATCGAGCCTTCGAAAACACCACCATGTTCATTGATTTCTGAATCCGGGCTAGTCCAGCCTGCTTCAGGAGCATGACAGGAGATACAGGCCTGATTTCCATTTTTAGAAAGATCTGTATCACGAAATATTTTTTCCCCTAATTCCTCAATAGCAGTTGGTACATCGGCATGTACCACACCAGAACCTATTATCAACGCAAATGCAATTGGACTTATGACAAATGTTGTTATTTTTATTTTCAAAATAATTTCCTTATGAGATTAATTGATTTTTAATGTCTGAACTAATTATAAAAATGCTGATGTAAGGATTATACGAATTCAGCTAATCTTAAAATTCATCAGTCTTTTGAATCATAATAACTGTAAAAAAATATTTTTCAATAGATTTGATGGAATTAATTCTAAAATTATTGGATTATGTATTATTTATCTTATATAAATAAGAAATACTATGTTAACCTTGGTTATATTTTACTGGAAATTTATTTATTTAAATTAATAAGAATTCATTCTATACAAATAGTTAGTAACATTTTATTGTAAAAAAATAACTTTAAACTAATAAATAACAAAGTAATGAGTAATTTTCAAATTTAAATTACTCTTCAGGACCTGAATCGCACTTGATGAACTCCTGCCAACATCATTTCCAAAATTCTCCAAAAATAAGGATAAGCGAAGCTGCAATCACTTATAATCACTAAACAGTATGAATTTTTTTCAATTTAAGCTGCTATTGACTTAATAATATTTAAAGTTAGGCCAATAAGTTCTAAAATTAGCCTATTAAAATTTAATAATAGGAAATCTCTATGGCTAATAGTCACTTATTTACATCTGAATCTGTCTCTGAAGGACATCCAGACAAGGTTGCTGATCAAATTTCTGATGCGGTTCTGGACGCAATTTTAGCACAGGATAAAACGGCTCGTGTTGCCTGTGAAACTATGATCAATACCGGTATGGTTATTATCGCTGGAGAAATCACCACCTCCTCTTATGTCGATATGCAGGCAGTGGTACGTCAAACTATTAAGGAAATTGGTTATAACAATTCTGAAATGGGTTTTGATTATCAATCATGTGCAGTTTTAACTTCAATTGACAAACAATCTGTCGATATCGCAATGGGCGTCAACGAAACCGATGCTCATGCACAGGGAGCCGGCGACCAGGGACTTATGTTTGGTTACGCGAGCAATGAAACAGAGGTATTAATGCCCGCTCCAATTACCTATGCACACCAGCTGGTTAAACGTCAGGCTCATGTGAGAAAAAATGGGACTTTAAACTGGCTGCGCCCTGATGCGAAAAGTCAGGTGACCTTTCGCTATGAAAATGACAAACCTGTAGCTATTGACGCGGTGGTACTTTCTACCCAACACGATGATGAGATTAGTATAGAAAGCCTGCGTGAAGCAGTTATGGATGAGATTATCAAGCCCATTCTTCCACAAAACCTGCTGACTAAGGACACCAAGTATCACATCAATCCTACCGGTCGTTTTGTAATAGGCGGTCCCGTAGGTGATTGCGGATTAACAGGTCGTAAAATAATTGTTGATACTTATGGCGGTATGGCACGTCATGGTGGTGGTGCATTTTCCGGTAAGGATCCTTCTAAAGTTGATCGCAGTGCTGCTTATGCCGGTCGCTATGTGGCAAAAAATATTGTTGCAGCCGGTCTGGCTGATCGATGTGAGATTCAGGTTTCTTATGCTATTGGCGTTGCAGAGCCAACCTCTGTTTCTATTAACACCTTTGGCTCCGGTAAAGTCAGCGATGAAAAACTGGTTGAACTCATTTCTGAGCATTTTGACTTACGTGCCGGCGGACTGGTTAAAATGTTAAATCTATTACGTCCTATCTATCGCGCTACAGCAGCTTATGGCCACTTCGGTCGTGAAGAAGAAGAGTTCACCTGGGAACGCACAGATAAGGCAGAAGCTTTGAAAGCTGCTGCGGGCATATAACACAAAACTGATAAAAAAACTAGGAATTGAAAATGAGTACATTTACAGATTATAAAGTAGCCGATCTGAGCCTCGCAGAATGGGGACGCAAAGAAATAGCGATGGCTGAAGTTGAAATGCCGGGATTAATGGCTTTAAGAGAAGAATATAAAGGTCAAAATCCTCTGGCTGGTTGTCGTATTATGGGCAGTATTCATATGACCATTCAAACTGCTGTATTAATTGAAACTTTGGTTAATTTAGGTGCTCAGGTACGCTGGGTTTCCTGTAATATTTTCTCAACTCAGGATCACGCAGCAGCAGCAATTGCAGCTCAGGACATTCCTGTATTTGCCTGGAAAGGTGAAACTATTGAAGAATATTGGTGGTGTACAGAACAGGCATTATTATGGCCGGATGGTCAATTGCCCAATATGATTTTAGATGATGGCGGTGATGCCACATTATTAGTACATAAGGGTGTGGAGTTTGAAAAGGCGGGAGCCATTCCTGAAACTAAAGCCGATGATAATGAAGAATATAAAGCCATTTTAGATGTATTACGCCGTACTATCAAGCCTGATTCAGGCTCTCAGGGCTCAAGCGTTTGGCAGGACATTGCAGGCAGTGTTAAAGGCGTAACTGAAGAAACCACAACAGGTGTTCATCGTCTTTATGAAATGCAGGAAAAAGGTGAATTATTATTCCCTGCGATGAATGTGAATGATTCAGCTACTAAATCTAAATTTGATAACCTCTATGGCTGTCGTGAATCATTAATCGATAGTATTAAACGTGCAACGGATGTCATGATTGCAGGTAAAATTTGTGTCGTTCTTGGTTATGGTGATGTAGGTAAAGGTTGTGCCCAGGCATTTCGCGGCATGGGAGCAACGGTATGGGTGACAGAAATCGATCCTATCTGCGCCTTACAGGCGGCTATGGAAGGTTATCGTGTTGTTGATATGAACGAAGTGGCCCCAATGGGTGATATTTTTGTCACCACCACCGGTAATGTGAATGTCATTAATCATGATCACATGCAGGCCATGAAAAATCAAGCCATCGTATGTAATATCGGACACTTTGATTCTGAAATTGATATTGCTTCTTTAGAACAATACCAATGGGAAGAGATTAAACCTCAGGTTGATCATGTTATTTTCCCTGATGGTAAAAAGATTATTATTTTAGCAAAAGGCCGCCTGGTGAATCTTGGCTGTGCTACCGGACACCCAAGTTTTGTAATGTCAGCATCATTTACCAATCAGGTAATGGCGCAGATTGAATTTTTTACCAATGCTGAAGCCTATGAAAATAAAGTCTATATTTTACCTAAATTATTAGATGAAAAAGTAGCTCATTTACACTTGATGAAAATTGGTGCTAAATTGACTCTATTGTCTAAAGAGCAGGCGGACTATATTAATGTTCCTCAGGAAGGTCCTTATAAGGCTGAGCATTATCGTTATTAGGAGCCGTTATTAAGAGGCGTTACTAAGAGGCGTTATTAAATAAAAAAATGAGTTTAAATCCATTATGAAACCACAACAACCTATTAGTTTCGAGTTTTTTCCCACTAAGACCGCTGAAGGAGCAGAGAAACTTGCTCTGGTGCGTGATAAATTAAGTGTCCTTAATCCACTTTATTTCTCCGTTACCTATGGCGCGGGGGGAAGCACTCAGGAAGGGACTATCAATACAGTAAAAAGTATTATGGAAGCGGGTTATTCTGCCGCACCGCATCTGTCCTGTATCGGTTCTACCCGTGACAGTATTAAAGAAATACTTCAACTGTTTATCAGTCTGGGTATTGATAGAATCGTCGCCCTGCGTGGTGATCTGCCCTCGGGTCATCGCGATGTGGGTGAGTTTCGTTATGCCAATGAACTGGTTGAATTTATTCGTGCTGAAACTGGTGATCATTTTCATATTGAAGCAGCAGCTTACCCTGAAGTTCATCCTCAGGCTAAAAATGCGCAGCTTGATCTGGAAAATTTTATCAGAAAAATGGATGCCGGTGCGGATAGTGCTATCACGCAATATTTCTTTAATATTGATTCCTATCTGTATTTTATTGACAGCTGTAAAAAAGCCGGCCTGGACAAACCCATAGTTCCCGGCATTATGCCCATTACCAATTACTCCCGCCTGGCTGGTTTTTCAGATATGTGCGGTGCTGAAATACCTCGCTGGCTGGCTAAACGCCTTGCAGGCTATGGCGATGATATTGATTCAATTAAAGCTCTGGGCTTAGAAGTGATATCAACATTGTGTGAAAAGCTGCTGGCTGAAGGAGCACCCGGTTTACATTTTTATACCTTAAACCAAAGCAAAACCACCCTGGATATCTGCCATAATCTTGGTATTCGTAACCATTAGCACGGACAGTCTCCTAATCAGGCACTGCATTCTTTAAAGACTTAAAATTATTTTCTGGCGGAAATGGAGACATAATCACAGCGACAGCTTTTTTCAAATCGCTTCTCTTTTCATCATCTGAATCATTACGTGAAATACCTATTGGAGCAGAGCCACGCCAGATTAACTGCTTATTATCGTTGCCAACAAAATCAATAATCAGAGTGTTTTTCGAAAAATGATGACTGATACTGGCATGTCCTCTACCCGTTCCATACTTGTCATTCCATGCCAGACCAAGATTATAATTAAAGAACTTATTTAATTCTCCCACGCTGATCCTCTGTTGTCCCGTATAATAATAATTTAACCAGAAATCAGGTGCAGCATAAGTTTCTTTCTTTAATTTTTTTGCCGCCATGGCATTCTCAATAGTCAGTACAGCACCCGAGTCACGTATAAAACGATAATCTGCATTAGCTTCCAGCTCTGCTGAAACCGGGCTGAAATTATATTTATTCATACGTTCAAAATTTTGCGCATAGTCATGTCTATAACGCCCGCCGATTAATTGACTGACCGATGTACACCCATCCAGTACAAGCATTAAACTCAACGAGAAAATAATTACCTTAAAAAGCGGAGAGAAATTCATAAAATATCCTGGCAAAAAATGTGTTCAACAGCTATAACTTATAATAAAGCAATAAAAGCAAGCTGTAATTCTAACAGTTTACTAAACAGATTGATAACTGGTAACAAGTATGCAACAGACTATAAAATCAATTAATCCTGCCGATGAATCCATACTCAATGAATTTCCTGACTGGACTATGCA
>DAOVUE010000389.1 GCA_030632745.1 Pseudomonadota bacterium
GACCTTTTCACTGGTCGGCATCGCCATAGTGTTAATTCTGATGAGATACTGGGATTATGTGGTCAACCCCTGGACTCGTGATGGCCAGGTACGTGCCAATGTCATTCAGATTACTTCACGCATTTCAGCACCTATTGTCAATCTGCCGATTAAGGACAATCAGTTTGTTAAGGCCGGTGATCTGCTGTTTGAACTGGATCCTCGTACCTTTAAGGCAGCTCTGGATCAGGCACGCGCAGAGCTTGAAGAAACCGGTGATACGGTGAAAGCCCTGGAAAAGCAAGTCGATGTTTCAAAGGCCAATGTAAAGGCTGAACTGGCGGCTATTGAAGAAGCGAAAACATCTATTGCTCAACTTAAGGCGACAGTTATCAAAAATAAAGCTGAACATATTCGTCAGGATAATTTATTAAAAGCCAATGCGACTTCGAGAAAAAATATGGAAGGAGCATTGGCAGATTATGATGTTTCGGTACAGCAGAAATTAAGTGCAGTTGCTGCTCTGGTCAAAGCACAAGCCAGCTTAGGAGAATCCGAAGCCAATCAGGCAAAGGCAGAGGCACAATTAGGTGCTATTGGTGAATCTAATGCTCAGGTAAAAGCCGCTTTGGCAGCAGTACGTACAGCAGAGTTAAATTATGAATTTACCAAAGTTTATGCACCGGTAGATGGTTATGTGACTAATCTGAATATCCAGTTGGGCACTCAAAGTGTTGTGAACCAACCTATTTTAGCGCTTATTGACAGCAATAGTTACTGGATTGACGGGTATTTTCAGGAAAACTATATCAGAGATATTGATAAGGGTGATAAGGCGATTGTTACTTTGATGACTTATTCAGACCTTCCTCTGGAGGGAGTTGTGGACAGTATTGGCTGGGGTATCTCGCAGCAGGATGGCAGTACCGGTTTTGAACTGCTGCCTTCAATTAGTGCAACGTTTGAATGGATTAGACTGGCACAACGGATTCCTGTTCGTATCCATCTGACTAATCTCCCTGAATCAGTGTTTCTTCGTGTCGGTGCCACGTGCTCGGTTTTAGTCATGACAGAAGGGCAGCATCAACCTAACGTTGCAGCGCCTATTCTTTTACAATAAAGAGATGACAATAGAGAAATGAATATGAAACAATATTTTACTATCCCGGCTCTTATTGCCATTAGCTTATTAACGGGCTGTACGCTTCTGGGTCCTGATTATCAGGAACCAGATATAGATGCAGATATTGAAAAAGAGTGGCTCGATGCTGAGGATAAAAGTCTTGATGTGACAGCACCACTTGAAATCAAATGGTGGGAGAATGCGTTTCATGATGAGACATTAAATGCTTTGGTGGGAACGGCTTTAAGTGAAAATTTGAGTTTGCGTTCTGCCGGACTGCGAGTCCTTCAGGCAAGACAAAAACTGGCCATTGCTATTGGCAATCAATACCCGCAGACTCAAACCATGCAGGGCAGTGCCCAAAGTGGTGCCTATTTCCCCTATTCAGCCTCTCAACAATATGATGTCGGGTTTAATCTGAGCTGGGAAGCTGATGTCTGGGGACGCTTTCAAAGACAGATAGAATCGGCTTCTGCTGATCTCGATACCAGTGTTGCGGATTATGATGGTGTAATGATTTCTCTTGTGAGTGAAGTAGCGCAAAATTATCTGCAGATCAGAACAACACAGAAACGTCTGGAATTAGCAAGACAAAACTTAAAACTTCAGCAGGAAAGCCTTAGAATTACAGAGGCAAAATTTAAAGCCGGCGATGTGAGCGGCCTGGATTCTGAACAGGCTAAAACTTTACTGTTTAATACCAAAGCCACTATCTCAACACTGGAACCCACACTGCAGCAGCTTAAAAATTCTCTGGCTATTTTACTGGGCAAGCCGCCTTATGATATGACTGATTTATTAAGTAAAAACCACGGACTCCCTGCTATTGAAAGTAATATCTCTATAGGTATGCCGCAAAATCTGCTGCGCCGCCGTCCTGATATCCGAACCTCTGAGAGACAGCTGGCATCTCAAAGTGCGCAGATTGGTTATGCGATTACAGAACTTTATCCGCATTTTAGTGTGGGTGGAACTATCGGCACCGATACCGGCACACAGGGTAGTCATCTTTTCAGTAGTGATTATTCCAGCTGGAATAGTTTTATTTCATTTGACTGGAATATCTTTAATTATGGTCGTCTGAAAAGTAATGTCAGACTGCAGGATGCTTTATTTCAACAGGGACTGGAAGATTATCGCCAAACGGTTCTTGAAGCACAGGGGGAGGTTGAGAATGCCATTGTTGCTTTTTTAGCTTCACAAAAGCAGGTGTGGGATTATACTCAGGCTGTCACTTCATCGCA
>DAOVUE010000001.1 GCA_030632745.1 Pseudomonadota bacterium
CACAACGCAGAGAACTGCAAAATGAATATCAATTATTATTAGACATGACATTGGAACTGGGTCAGTGATGTGAATTGTTTTAATTTTATTGTTATTCCTGCTCATTAACATCAAAAATAAATAGAGAGGTACTTGCAAAACTGCTCTTAGCTTCCCCCTTTTACACTAGGTGCCCGTGGGGTAAAGGGGGACTGAGGGGGATTATTTTAAACTAATTAAGTTATTGATATTTATGAACTTAAAAATCCCCCTCTATCCCCCTTTTTACTAGGTGCCCTTGGGGTAAAGGGGGAGGTAAAAAGCAAAAAAATTGGGAGTTTTGCAAGTACCGCTAGAGATTATTAGTTTCAGGGGATTATGATATGAGTATTTTATTTCAAAAACCTGCAAAAAAAATTATTCTGTTGTTCATTTTTTTGAACGCCTTATGGCTTAATATTCAATCCATTAGTGCAGATGATCAATTGTTGATGTTAGCCGTTTCACTAGAAATACAACAGCAGCAGGCCAGGGTGATTTATGAGAAAATAATAGCAACTGATGATGATGAACTTGAAAGAATTGAAAGTCTGTATAAGCAGCTTATTGAGCAATGCCCTGATACGCATTATGCACAACAATCGTTCTGGCTTCTATCCAGTTTATATCGCTTTGGCTGGGATAAACCAAAATGGCAGTCTATACAGGATCTTCTGCAAAAATATTTAGTTGAGTATCCGGATTCTAATGATGTCGATAAGATCAGAAAACGTTTATTAAATGCCTATGCAAATCTGCATGAATGGGAAAATTCTATTGAACTTTATAAGCAGATATTTATCAGTGAACCCTATAATAAACAAAACATATTAGACTATGCCTATCCTTATGCTGAGGCTTTACGCATGAATAATCAGATTGATCAGGCGATAATATGGTATCAGCGTTTCCTGACAGTAGCTCAGGATAAAGATGACTTGCGTATTATGTATGCTCATGACACATTGAATGCTTTACGTGAATATACTGTATCTCTTGCCGCCCCAAAAATTCCAGTAAAAGAATTATCCTCTGTACAAATAGCTCAGCAATATATAAAACAAGGAAATATATTACAGAAAAAAGGGGATTATAGCGGAGCACTTCAAGCCTATAAAAATAGTTTAAAGCAACAGAAAAATTCGAGTTTGAATGATCGAGTTAAGCGCCTGGAAGCTTATTTGGATATTCGGAAAATTAAAAAGCCTTAGGGCCGTGGAAAAAATAAATGTTCCAGTTTTACTTGCCCTTTTATCCAGCTTCTGCGTTGTAATAAAGGTTGCGTAGACTGACTATGCGCCCTTTATCACGCCTTGAATCTGAACAAAATTGCGGCGTAAAACTTGGAAAATTTATTATTTCCAAGGCCCTTAGGTTCTAATGTATTTGATTAGAGGAATGAAATAATGCTGGAAAATAAAGCACTGATATTTTATAAGCTAAAAGCTAATATTTTATTGGTGATTATATGGTTTCTTATAGTGACTGTTTTTTTTAGTCATGAGTCTGTGGCAGTATCATTTCCACTTGCTGTAAAAGTAGAAGCTATAACAAAAGAGGGTCATAGTAAACCACTGAACCATGCTTATGTTCATATTGGAGGACGCTTTTCCACAACAGACAAGAAGGGAATTGCTTTTTTTGAAGGACTTCCAGCGGGGCAATATCAATTATTCATCCGACATCCTGGTTATAAGTTAATAGAGCAGGACATCAACCTGGCTCCTGGTCCGCGTCAAACCATTGAACTGAGTTTGAGTCCCATTAGCTACATCAATTGGCATGCAATAATACAGGTTGCTGATTTAGAGCAGCCCTTGCCGGGGGCTCAAATTATATTACAGCCTACTAATAATACTGCCAGTCAGTCTGCTTCTGTTAATGTTATTTCGGGTTGGCAGGGTGATGTCCGGGTTCCTAAATTGGCTGTTGGAGAATACGAACTGCAAATTTCAGCTCCCGGATTTCTGCCGCTAAACAAAAAAATAGACATTATAGAGCCTCAAGCCGCGAGTATTATTGATAAGCCTGAAGTCGATGGAACTGCCATTGATATCTGTCGTGAATGGGGAGCTAATTGTGGTAAACCCGCAGCTGATGCCTGGTGTAAAGCACATGATTATGGAGATTCTGTTTCACATGAAGTAAAGCAGGATTCACCGCCGAGCAGAATTATTTCAAGCGGGAAATTATGCGAAGAAAAGCATTGTGATCGCATTATCAGTATTGCATGTGCACAAAAAAGTATTCATTTCTATATGCAGCAAGATTTTAAAACAGCGGCTCTTTTACTGAAAATAATTGATGCCCAGAGTGAAAGGCTCATACCTGATGCAAAAATACAGCTTGCTGAAACATGGCCAAATGGTTTGATTACAAAGTCTCATTCTGATAGGCGTGGTATGGTGAAGTTTAATCATCTTAAAGTCTCTAATGCAAATATGATTGATGTGGATAATCAGCTTGATATTTCACGTCGTTGGATTACAGCTCATGTTGAGGCTGAAGGTTATCACACAAAAAATGTCCCTGTTGTTTTGTCTGATAAAGCAAAAACTATAATTGTAAAACTTGATTCACTTCGTCCTCAGAAAGAGGTGGAGCCCAATGATAAATTGGCAACAGCACAGGAAATTCACTCAGGAGCTCCATTACACTTCAGCATCAATAAAAAAGCTGATCATGATATTTTTAAAATAAAATTAGATCAGGCAGTGGCTCAGAAAATTACTATTGGTCCAGATAATGCTCTTCAGGTTCATTTGCGACTACTTGATAGTAGTGGAAAATTGCTCAAGGAAAGAGGCACACAGGTAGGAGAAAATAATACTATTAGTCAGAAACTGCGCAGCGGCACATACTATATAGAAGTTTCAGAATGGGGTGATAATAATTTTAATCCGGATGTTGCTATGACTTTAACAGTTGTTCCAGAATCTGCAGTGGATCCGAGAGAGCCTAATGACACGCTGAAAAGTGCTTTGCCTATCCAGCTTTATGAGCAGGTTTCAGGTTTAATCTGGCCCTTGGGTGATCATGATTTTTTCCGTTTGCAAGTGCCGCAGGCAGGTGTTTTAAGGCTCTATGAAACAAGCCATGGATTACAAAGACATGCCCGTTTACTTGACCATAATGGTAAATTGCTTGCAGAGCAGGGCGTTCATGCTGATAGTAATATGGATTTTCAGGCACAAGTTCAACAGGCGGGTGTTTATTATATTGAATTTATGGAATGGGGAAATAATAATGCTTCGTTGATCCCTTACCGGTTTCGAGTGGATCTATTGCCTAATGATAATATAAATGATCCTCCATTGAAGAAAGAGGAGCTGTCTGCAGCTCGACTGCTGCCGTTGGATAGTATATTCAGCAGCACGCTGCTGCCTCAGGGTGATATTGATATTTTCAGGCTGAACCTTCCCGGTGCAGGTATTTTGCGAGTACAGAGTCATGGTTCGCTGCAGCGACACATTCGTATTTATAATAAAGAAGGTAAATTACAGACAGAACAAGGTGTTCAAGCAAATCAAAAAAATAATCTTTCGTGGAATGTGGAAGCATCCGGCATTGCTTATATTGCTATTGGAGAATGGGGAAATAATAACTGGTCCGCTGATGCATACACATTGAATGTCTGGTTTGAAGCGGCAGATGAACTGGACTTTCTGCAGCGTAATGATGAATTTGGTCAGGCCGTTCCGCTATTAGCGGATCAGATAGTTCGGGGTACTTACCTGCCCAGGCGTGATCATGATATTTTCAGCATTGATGTTGATTTTCCATCACAAATAAATCTGTCAGTGTTTTCTGAGATGCAAACGCATTTGCGAATTTTTGATGCACAGCATAAGCTGCTGCAGGAAAAAGGTGTTCAAGGCAGCAATACAGCAATGCTGAAGTCTCAGCTTAATGCCGGAACGTATTATGTGATGTTAGGTGAATGGGGAGATAATAGTGCATCTGCATCGCCGTATGAGTTAAAAGCGGAGATTGTTCGTGCAGAGCCGGGAGAAACATGGCCTTTGGCTGATGATCCAATACGACACCTGAAAAATGGCGTAGCACAGGCTTTTTCCATTGATCAAAATAATGATCGTGATCGGTTTTTATTTGATATGGAAAAACCTGGTGTGGTAACGTTAGTTCTAAGCTCTCCTTTACAGACAATGACTCGTGTATTTGATGACCGCAGCAATAAAAAGTTATCTGAAACAGGACGACAGGCAAATCAATTATTAAAGTTACCTATTAAGGTAAAAGAAGCTACCCGTTTGCGTATTGAAATTACAGAATGGGGTAATAATAATTCCAGTGCGGAAAAATCCTTTATTATGCTGGATACGCAAGGCCGCAGCCTGGAAGCAGATGCTATCCAGATAAAATCAAATTCTGAGGCTTCAAAAATGATTGATTTTGAACGTCACAGAATTAAATGGGCAGCAGCACCGCAACGTTGTGAAGTGGATTTAAATGCGGATGGTCAGATTGAACTCGTGTTAAATAATGAAGAGAAAAAGACAGGGCGTTTCCCGGATATGGGCTGGTATATCGTTGCAGCAACATGCTATGGCACACAAGGTCAGCAGGCAAAGCAGCAATTTTGGGTTGATACAACAGAATCTGCTGACAGAAAAGGTATGCTGATCTCTATTAATGAACCATCAAACAGGCGTCCGGTTGATAAGCCTGTTACGCTGCAGGTACAGGCAATTAGTTTTGAGGCTAAGCGTATTGCCAGGGTTGAATTTTATTTAGACAATCAACTCATCAATACAGATTTTGAGGTGCCTTTCACCGCATCAGTGAACTGGCAGAATTTATCGTCTGAGCTGCATAGCTTAAAGGTTATTGCCTATGATAGTGATGGACAAAAAGCTGAAGCTAAACGAAAATTTAAATTATCTGAATATTTTTCTCTAACGCCTGAAGATGGAGCTGTTTTGTCAGGAAAAAATATTCGCATCAGTTGGACTGCTCCTGAATTTGGTGCATCAAAGGTACGCTATCGTCCTAAAGGCAGTAAAGACTGGAAAGTGGTGACCGGGGAAAGTGCTTATCAGCGTTCAGTCATACTCAGTGATCTTGAAAGCAATATTGTTTATGAATTTCAGCCGCTGGGAGACAATGAAGCAGGACCCGTGCATCGTTTAACTCGAGTGAAAGGACTTGCCTTTGGTCAGCAGCGTTATGGTGCTAATGTTCGTCGTGATTATGATCAGAAAGTCGGCATCAGTGTACGTAATAATAGTGATGAGAATATGATGGTACGCCTGGAATGCGGCAAACCTGAAGATCCATTATTGCTGGTTGGATTTGTGGGTGATGGTTCTGAAGATGAGCCTTTCTCTCTGGAACCCGGAGAAGAACGACAATTTATGCTGGGTATCAGCGCCCAGGATGTTAATACACCTGATCACCGTTTTTTAGTGAAAATTGTTTCTGAAAATGGACTTAATGATGAAGCTGAAGTGTCGGTTAGAGTTCGTTTACCTCATATTGAACTGCTGTGGCAGGATCAGGGTATAGCAGAGGATGGGTATAGCCATCGTTATCGCTTGCGTAATGTGGGTGATGCCATTACCGATCTATCTGTGAGTTCTGAACACCCGGATAAAGTTGATATTTCTCCTACCGTGCAGCATGGCTTGCTGCCGTCTGGAAGCAGCATGAATTTTATAGTGGCACCGCATTTTTACGATGGTTTTAAAGCGGTAGAAACAACGCTTATTGCTGCTGGAATGGACAAACAGTTTAAGCAAAAATACGAAATGAAATTAAAACCGGGAGAGAGTGCCCGTCAAATATGGCTATTTCCAGGTATTGATCCCGGCAAGCCTGGAACGGATGAGGCTGATTTGATAAAGAGAGCCAGGCAGGCTGAAAATATGAACCCCTCCCTGATTAACTGGAGTCAACGTTTTAATGCAGAAGATCTGGATAATGATAGTCAAAATGATCGCTGGTCTCTAAAACAGGGCAATGTACTATGGGTTGGTGATGATACGGATGGAAATGCCAGTATTGATTTTGTTCATGCTGATATTGGTGATGATGGTATCTTTGAATACTCAGCCTATTTAGCGCAGGGTCGATGGCATAAAACTAATCTGGTTGAGGCCTGGCTGGAAATGGGATTTACCTTACCGTGGAATACAAATTCATATAAGGAGCATGATGTAGATATTATATTTAATAATGTTGTGATTGGTCGCATACGAGACAGTATTCCAGAAGGGAATTATACCTATCGTATACCACCTTCGGCATTACATTTTGATGAGACGGGAATGCCGGTTGATAATCAGGTAGGAATTAAATCAAAACATTTAAGAGGCGGGCATTATGTTGTGAATAGTGATTTCCGTTTTAAATTCAGATTGACGGCTACACCTGTGTGGACTGTTGCAAGTTCTGAACAGGAAGCAAGACAACGTGTGCGGGAAAATGCAGGGATTTCAACAGACTCAACGGATCTGAGTGTTGCATCATCTGGTCTTAAAATAATAGGACCAGAACAACCTGCAGCAGGTGATGATATGCTGGTAGAAGTACCATTACGCAATCTGGGAGCTATTTCTCCTCCAGAAACTCATGTGGCCTTGTTTCGTTCCCTGCCGGGAGGTAAACGTGAGGAAATTAATCGTGTCAGCGTTGACTATGTTCCATTGAATGGAAATGTTCTGGTTAATATCTCCTTTAAGGCACCCGGGGGTAAAAATACTATGATGGTTATTGCTGATCCGGACAACAAACTAAATGATAGTGATCATAATAATAATGAAGCTGTGTTTTTCCTGAATGTTGCCGGAGATAATACTCCGCCAGAGTTGAAGATTATTAGTCCGAAGGATAAATTAACTGAGACTGCAATAGTGAAACAGGGCCTGCTGGCAGTGCATCTTGAAAGTCAGGATGATCAGGGGGACAGTTTTGTTGAATTGTCTCTTGATGGAGGTTTGTGGCAGGAATTAAAGCTTAAAAATAATAAAGCTGTCGCAGAATTACTTTTGCAGCCCGGCAAGCACCAGGTTCAGTTTAAGGCCAGTGATAAAAGTGGTAATACAAGCATAAAAAAACTGCTATTGGAAAGTCAGGCGGTTAAACCAGAAATCAGTTTTCTAAAACCAGCTGCCGGTAGTAATATTAGTCAGCGTAGTACGGATATATTGATAAAGGGTTCAACTGACATAGCTCTGGTGGGAATTCGTGTCAATAAGGGACCATGGCATAAAGCAACATTGCTGACGGCAGGATGGAGTACCAGAATACCATTAAGCTATGGACTGCAAAATATTGAAGTACTTGCAGCGAATAAAAAAGGCATAGTGACATTACAGAATATTACAGTAAATTGTAATAAACAGGCGGGAAAAAATGATATATGGAAAGAATCAACGGCTTCGGATCAAGGTTTATTATGGCCTGCCAATCGTCCTGATCTGGAGATTGATCTGTTTGAGCAGCAGAGTGGTTTATTGAAACAACTGACTCTGAAACCATCTGAACGAGCGATAAAATTAATACAGGAAGCGGAACGTCGTCAGGCTTATCGGGATTTTGCCGGTGCCATGAATAAATACCGTGAAAGTTTATTACTGATGCCAAACCAGAAAATTGAAGATCGAGCCAATAGGCTGGAATTTTATTTGCAGGCTATTCACTAATGACTATTGAGCAACTCAAGCCGTAAGCGGCTAACCATCTACAAGTTACAGTAGAAGTATTATGGTGTCTGAATAATTTTGCTGAGGTCTTTGCAGCATGGATGCTGCAATGAAGCCCCCATGGATGGGTTTACGGCGTCCTCAGCAAGATTATTTAGATTCCATAGTACGGGTTTGTAAAATCTGTAACTTAGAAGCTTAAAAGATAAAACAGGAAATCATGTGATGCAAAAAGAAAAAAATTATTTACTCTATGCCATATTGTTTTTTGTGCTGGGATTGCTTGCAACTTCCGCTTTGAGTAAAGAGTTAACCAAGGAAATGACAATGGAACAACAATTTTCACAAGTACAGGCAGCCCTGGATCAAGGCAATATTGAGCAGGCACGTAAGGTGCTGCTAGCCATGATTGAAAGTGATGCTGAAAATAAAGATGCCTGCAATTTACTGGGTAATATTGCCTTATTAGAAAACGATCTGAAAGGAGCAGAAAAATATTATGATTGTGCACTGAATGCTGATCCTCTATTTGCTGAAACGTATAACAATCTGGGAGTGCTGGCATTAAAACGAGGTGACTTAAATGCGGCTGTTATTCAATTTCAAACGGCAGCAAAATTAGATAATCACAATGCCAATGCCTGGTCTAATCTGGCTCAGATTGCTCTTTCATCAGGTAAAACTGCAACAGCAAAAAAATACTATTATAGAGCCATTAGTGCAGATCCTGCGCATGTACAGTCACAATATAAATTGGCGGTACTTTTAATCGGTGAGAAACAGCATCAGGAAGCAATAAAAGTACTAAAAAAAGCATTGCGTCATTCTCCCTCGGAGAAAAATTTGCTTTTCCTGATGGCGACGCTGCAGGATGATATGGGTAATTTAAATGAGGCCAGAGATAGCTATATAAAAGCTCGAAATGCGGGTAATAATACGCCCTATTTAGCACTTTATCTGGCACAGATTTATCTGCGACTCAATCAAATACCAGCAGCAAAATTAGAATTGCAGGGAATTCTTTCTGATACAAAAGGGAATCAGGAGATAAGAGAAAAGGCACAACAATTGATTAAAAACCTTTAAAGGTTGGTAGAGAATGAAAATTCAAAATAGCTCCTATCTGAATAGAATGGCTATAATTCAGCATTTAGCAGAGAATGTTTTTATCGTTATATTTTTATTAACGGCTCTGCTTTTACCATTGCCTGTAACAGCAGAACCTATTGGAGACCTGCGCCTGCAGCAGCAAAAAGACTTGAGTGATCTTAGAGATATATACCATCAGAAGGTACAATCTGTTCCAGGTTTAGTGAAAGAAGATGGCTCCATAAACACTAGTGATCAGGAATACCAGCAAATACTGCAGAACTACAAAAAACAAAAACAAGAGATACAACAGGATTACAACAAGCAGGATGTTCGTGGTGATGAAATAAAGAAACTACAGGAAACCTATGGTGAAAATGGTATTAGTCTTACAGGTAGTGAACCTAAAGATGTTCGTGCGGATGTCGATCTGACGGCTAAATCTTCAGATATGGCTGAAAAAGTAGCTGAGGATTGGAAAGGTCGGGGTGATAAGGTTAAATATGATCCTAAACTGGGCATTTATATTAATGAGACAACTGATACCACTCTATGGCTTCCACCGGATAAAGATCAACTCGAATCCAGAGGTGCTTATCATGATGCATTCTCAACACCGGGCGGTAAAAAGGAGACCGGCGTAAGAGGAACAGAGGCAATAACTGACCCTGAAGGTTATGTTCTCGACAATGAGAAAAAATTCATTCATGCAACAGATGATTTTAATAAGTACTCTGCAGATGATAGTTCCTCAAAAAATCAGTTGGAAAGAGAAATGGCTCTTAAGACTATGGGGAAAAGTGTTAATAAAGCTGCAAAAAATGCTCGTCAGGATTCAGAGCTGGTCAAACAATCTGAACATCTGCGGAATTATAAAGATGAGTTTGAAGCAGGTATTGCAGCTCTTGGATCCAGTCCTGAAAAGCAGGAACAGGATATAAAAAAGTGGACAAATAAAGCCGATCAGCAATTACAGAATTCCTATGAAGTGGCTCAGAAACGTTCAAAAAGAATTAAAGATATTCGTCAACATCTTGCTGATTCAGTGTCTAAATCAAATGATGAACATGATACTGCTGATAATATTGTTAAGCGTAATGAAATGTTGACAAAAGAGAATTCTGATGCTCGAGCAGCTAATGACAAAGCCAGAGAAAAAGCGGGATTGGCCGCCGCTCCACCTCCCGGGAAAAAAGTTTCTCCGCAGGATGACGATGCCGATAAGACTCAATCCCCTTTTGTAAAGAAGAAAGGCTCTGGAGAAACTGAAACTGAAATTGAAACTGATAGTCAGAAACAACAGAAAAAAAAGCTTAAACCTGCCTGGAAACCATCAACTGATAAAGATGTTAAAGCAAAAGACACTAAAAAGTCTGGTATGGAAACAGACTCATCATCAGCAAAGAAGTCTCAAACAAAGAAGGATAGTGATACTGCATCTGATAATAAAAAAACATCTACCACTAAAAAACAGGTATCTGAAGACAGACCAAAGCCAACGTCTAAAATAGATAAAGATGGCAGTCTAATAATAACGACGACTAAAACCAATAAGACGAAAAATGATCAGGGTGATATTACTCATACAAGTTCTAGTGACATAAAAATAGATAAACATGGACGTGTCAGCACCACTGAAACCGATACAGGCATCACTAAGAAGGCATCATCTAATACAACCGTTAAAAAAATAAAAATAACTGAAAAAACACCCTGGAAAACGACTACCAGTAGTGAGTATGATAAAAGCAAAAGATTTGACGGCAGCGATGATGATGATAAAAATAAAGAACCGCAAACGCCCCCCAAAGTTTCAGTAAAAATTGCCGGAGGAAATCTATTTGATCCTGTCAATGGGGCAGAGTATACCAGTTCTAAGTCTGGTGCTACCAAGACAATAGGTGGTGTTGAAATTGAGGCTGAACATAAGGTCGAGGTTGGACAACATAGTGCGACAGGAGGCTGGGATGTCAGCGTAGACAAGGAAGGGCTGAAAGCCGGAGTCAACGTTGCAGGGGAAGCCAATTTAATAAAATCCACAACGGAAGTAAAAGTGGATAAACAAATTACAGAAAATGTGTCAGCGGGTGGAAAAGTGGTGCTTACTGGAAAAGTAGGTGCTGAAGGAAAAACAACGGCACAAGTCGCCATCAACAAGGATAAAATAAGTGCTGAAGCGGGAGCAGAAGTTTTTGTTGGTGGAAAAGCAGATGTTGCTGCGGAAGCGCAGCTTAAAGTATGGGGTGTTAAGTTAATAGGCAAAGGTCAGGCCGAAGTTTCTTTTGGTGGTGGTGCTACAGCTAAATTGGATGCTGAATTATCCTGGACTAAAATACGCATGGGTGGAAAACTTGCTGCAACTCTTGGTTTAGGTGCCGGTGGAAGTACGTCAGTGGAAATAGATGCTACGCAGTTAATTACCGGTGTTGATATGGATAAAGTGAATTTGCAGAGTGCTGCTGCAGACGGTCTTTTAAAGGTTTTAAAAGATATTCGTGATGCTCGTCTAAAATTACCGGATAAGAAAAAGTTTTCTGATATACGAAAACAATTGCAGGAAAAATCAGAATGGTATGCCAGACATCCACAAAAAGATAAGCAGGGCAAACCTATCAATATTAGTGATTCAATAGCTAAGGACCTTGGCCTGAAAAAAGGAAAGAATCAGGCTCATGTCGTGGTTCAGAAACAGCAAAAAGATCATTATTGTACTAATAGGCCAGTAATAACAGCACCAGTAAGGATACCAAAAATTATTAAGTCTAAATAGAAGTACCGGCATCATCTACTGAGGCTGACCGTTCAAGTTATTTTATTCAATGAGAGGAAATAGAAATGGTAAAAAAACACACACTGATTCCAATGCTTGCTATGGGCATGTTATTGTTTACTGCAATTGCTATGGCTGAGATCAATATTGACAGCAGCGATCAGGAGATTGCAGATCAACTTGATCAGCAGGCAAAAGCGTTTATTATTTCAGGAGATTTTGTCTCAGCATTAGAAAAACTGCAGGCCGCGGAAGTTATGTCACCTGACGCGGGGCGGGCACAACGTATCCAGAGACTTAATTCTTTTGTTGATATTCGTAAAGGTATTAAGCCATCAGTGACTCCGGACCAGGCACTGAGTCAAGCGACAGAAAAAGCCCCAGTTAGCCCTTCTCCTGCCGTAACTCCTGGCAATAATCAGGCTTCTATTCCACCTGTCGCAGAAAAAAAACTAATACCGGCCGCGAGTGAAGAAGAACGTCGTGTTCGTGCGGTAATTGATACTTTATTACAATTTTTACATGCCAATATTGATGATGCCGCTGAGTTGATTATGGGTCCTGATTACCAGCTGACTCAGGTTGAGCAGTCATTTCATGCGGAGTTTGAAACTATAATACTTCGTTCTGATAATAATAATCATCTGGATATGGGAAAGTTGAAGCTTATTTTATCGCCCGAAGCCAATCATCAAATGAACTTTGTAGTGAAATTGAATAATGCATTTAAGATTGTAGAAAAAGGTAAAGAGATTGCTGATTTTTCAATGGACTCCTATGATATACACGGTATCTGGAATGAAAAACTAGAAATATTTGAAGATTTTTCAGCAAAGATACAAAAACCAATATTATCTGTTAAAGGGAATGAGCCTGGAATTATACGTGCAGATCAATTTGTTTTATTACAAAATCTAAAGCGTACTAATTCTTCTGCTCAGGCTGCAGATAATCAGTGGCAGCAAAATATGGAAAGTGTTCTGACTAACGTGTATTTTGAAGTTTTAGATAAACAGGGAAAACAACAATTACTGTTTAAATTGGATGACTTCAATTTAAAAGCTTCTGTATCAGGGAGTAATTTTGAACGTCTGGCAGAATTAAGAAAACAGATGCAGGAAAATTTACTTGTCATTGCAGCTGAAGAAAATTCTCAGAATGCTAAAAAAATGATGAAAAAGATACAGCTGCAGGGTATTGAACTATTTAACCTATTAGATATTTCTGATACATCAGCGACTTTGAAAGGGCTTTCATTTGCAAGCCAGGATGGAAATATGTCACTTAAAGAAATAGGTTTTGGATTAATGGCGGGTTCACAAGCGCATAATAAAGGTGAACTAAAAATCCATCTTATTTCTTCTGAACTTAAAACTTCGGGGGCTGCCGAGATACCTCCGGGTATGCTGCCAAATAATATTGAATTTAATTTAAGTATTGAGAATTTTCCATCAGGTGTGGTTAATTTAATCAGTGAAATAAGTGATAATCCGGGTAAGAAAGAAGAAATATCGCGCCGCTTTATAGAATCCATGCAGCAGAGTAAGACAAACATGTTAATAAATAAAGTCGCTATTGATTTTGATGATTATGCATTGGATATGGCTGCTAATGCCCTGGTAAATATAAAGTCGCCTTTTTTCACTACGGGTGAAGCGAATATGAGTATTGTAAATTTTCCAATGATCATCGATAAAGTAAAACAGTTTGGTGCACCTGCGGAAATTAATATGATGCTTTCTGCTATGTCACTAGTCTCTATACGAAGTGAAGAAAATGGAAAGGTGACGGATCAGTTTGACTTTATCTGGGCAGAAGATGGAAAACTTCTACTGAACGGTAAAGACGCTATGATGTTATTGGGTCCACCTGCAAAATAAAGGCTGCTTAATTTATGAGCAGAGTCAATGTTATCATATATTGACTCTGCTCTTATTGTTTGCCTTTTATTTAAAGTGCGCTTCCAAATCATCAGCACCACCAATCAGCTGACCATCCATAAAAATTTGTGGTGTAGTATGAGCACCGCTTAGAGCCGTTAATGAACGATTTGTGACCGCTTGACTTAATTCAACTTCTTCAAAAGGTAAGCCCTTACTATCTAATAATTCCTTGGCACGAGTACAATGCGGACAACCCTTACGAGTAATAATGGTGACAGTAGGCAGTGCTTTGGCTTGCGGGTTAATATACTTTAACACCGTGTCAGCATCTGATACACCAAACGGATCGCCATCCACCTCGGGTTCAATAAACATTTTCTCTATTATGCCGTTATCAACAATCATGGCATATCTCCAGGAACGATCGCCAAAACCCAGGTTTTTTTTATCAACCAGCATACCCATACCTTTTGAAAATTCACCATTGCCATCCGGCAGCATGGTTATTTTTTCTGCACTCTGATCATCCTGCCAGGCATTCATCACAAAAGTATCGTTGACTGATAAACAATAAATATCATCGATGCCATTATCTTTAAATACTGGATACAGTTCATTATAGCGGGGTAAATGACTGGATGAGCAGGTAGGTGTAAAGGCACCGGGCAGTGCAAAAACAACCACTTTTTTATTATCAAATAAATCACTGCTGCTGACATCTGCCCACTCGCTGTCCTGACGTGTTTTAAATATTACAGATGGGACTGACTGACCTTCACGATTTTCTAACATTGAATATCTCCATTTTTGTGTGTTTAAGTTTTTGTTGTTAAGAGGTACTTGAAAACTGCTCTTAGCTTCCCCCTTTTTAAAGGGGGAGGTAAA
>DAOVUE010000128.1 GCA_030632745.1 Pseudomonadota bacterium
ACTTACCACTTATACCTTATAACTATCTCTTTCGGTTGTTATTCTGTCATATAAAAAGTACGCATTTTTTTGATCATTGTTTATAGAAAGGATGGTTTTCGTTGATGACTACAATTAATGTTTTTATGGCGGCACATCATAAACAATGTGATAATTTATTTGCTGCTGCTGAGGCTTCTATTGCCGCTGGTGATTGGGACAATGGTGTAACTCAATGGCAGGAATTTGCAGCCGAACTTGAAACACATTTTGCACGTGAAGAAAGTATTTTATTTCCGCAGTTTGAAGCGGCTACAGGCTCTATGGGTGGTCCGACACAAATGATGCGCATGGAACATGAACAGATGCGTTCACTGGTGAACGAAATTAATAAAGCAGTTGATAGTAAAGATAAAGATCAATTTCCTGGTTTGAGTGAAACGTTGATGATTACCATGCAGCAGCATAATATGAAAGAAGAGCAGATGCTCTATCCTATGATTGATCAATCTTTGCCTGATACCGCTGAAATCATTGCACAAATGAGTCAGCAAAAGTAAGCAGTCGTTTTTACTGTGAAAAAATTAAATAAAAAGTCGTATAAAAAGCCGCAGGAATTATTTATTAATGTCAGTGAGTATGATGCTCCTGAACCCTTTGAAAAAGTGTTGCAACTTGTTTCAGAAATGAAAGACGGCGAATATATTCGTGTGCTGCACCGGAAAAAACCCTTGCCCTTAGTACAAATGTTACAGGAAAACGGCTTTGACTATTGTATTTTACCGGGTCAGCAGACACAATGGGAAATCATTATCTGGAATATAAAGGATTCATCAACTGCTGATTATTGTTCACAACAGCTGCAGTCCACTAGTAAACCCGGTATAAATCCTGCGTAAAAATGAATATAAAAGGACTTTCACTTAACACTATTCCTCCAATATCAATACCACTTCGATTTTTCCTGACAGCACCCCTGTTTGGACTTCTTGCTGCTTTGATGATTATTTATTATGGTTCGGATATCTGGGCTTCACGCTGGAATAGCATTAATCTGGCATTAACTCATCTGCTCACTCTGGGCTTTATGTTAATGGTAATGATAGGGGCTTTATATCAATTTATTCCGGTTATGATAGGGCAATTTATTCCATGGAGTAAAAAATCAGCGGCTATTATTCATCCTTTGCTGGTGACAGGCACTTTGTCATTGACTATTGCTTTTACAGGTGCTTTTACAGGTGCTGCTTCAGACTTTGCTCTCTTTTTCTATAGTCTGGCATTTATTTCACTGCTGTTTGCTTTGTCATTATTTGCTATGTCTCTTACTCCACTATTAATTTCTAAATTGAATGACCATCTGATCGTTTTCTTATTAAGAATACTCTTTATTGTCCTGCTGCTGACTATTGGTCCTGGATTATATATGCTTTTAGCGTATAGCTATCCGGGATTGGGAATAAATTTTAGAGCTTATACCGATGTGCATGCTTTATGGGGATTAATCGGATGGACAGTATTATTGATTATGGCAGTCAGTTCACAAGTCATTCCCATGTTTTATGTCACAGCAGAATTTTCGCGACGCTATCTGAAATTATTATCTATGCTTATTTTAATGACGCTGTTGATTGTTTCTACTTTAAAAACTCCTTATTTTAGTTCTATTTTTAGCTCTTTTCGGGATTCATCGCTTAACAACATTGTTTATATTATCCTTTCGCTTGAATTAATTTTTTTCTCCTGGTATACCTTGCGGCTGATAGGTCAACGAAAAAGAAAACTGGCTGATGCGACGATTAATTTCTTTCGCCTGGCACTGATCTCTTTAGTCACTAGTGTTATTCTCTGGTGGTTTTTTGCAGCAGGCTTTAATAATCAATATGGCCCGTCAGCAATTCAATTTGAATTTACTTTATCATTATTACTCATCTATGGTTTGGCCATATCCGCTATCATAGGTCTATTACAAAAAATTGTTCCGTTTTTAATTTATCTGCATTTGCAGAATCTATCGTTTGCTCATCCCGGCTCAATAACTTTAGTACCGAATATGAAAATGGTCATTAGTACTAAAAAATCAAACATGCAGTTTATACTTCATCTATCATCATTGGTATTATTAATTATTTCAGTTTATTTTCCATCAATTGTCAGCATTGCAGGTCTTGCAATGCTGGTGAATTTTGGCTGGCTGTGGAGCAGTTTGCTGAAAGGTGTTTTAATCTATAAAAGTAATAAAGTAAAAATACTGGCTTACCCTGAGATAAAATTGAATTTCTAGAACCAGTTAGATTATTTTCATTTTGATAGCAGAGATAAATTGAAAAATAATACAGAACAGACTATCCTAATATTAAATTAACAATCTATACATCTTCACCTATTAAATGGGTCATTTAATAGGTGAAAAACTATATAAAGAAAAAATTATGTTAAAAAGACTTATATCCCCCTTACTCTTTCTTCTGTTCGCCTGGTTTATTGTTACCAGTACTGATGCAAAAACGATTATCGCCGGTATTGCCATCTTTCTGATTGGTATGCATTATATGGAAAATGGTTTTAAGCTGTTTAGCGGCGGTGTCTTAGAAACTGTTCTTGAAAAATTTACCCGTACCACCCCTAAAGCGATTGGAACCGGTTTTCTTGCTACTTCTGTGGTGCAAAGCTCTTCACTGGTGTCTGTGATTGTTATTTCTTTTCTTTCAGCAGAGCTGATTGGTCTGACACAGGCTGTGGGTGTGGTTTTTGGTTCTAATATCGGAACCACCACAACAGCATGGCTGGTTTCTTCCTTAGGTTTAAAAATTAAAATTGCTCATTATGCACTGCCAATGCTTATTTTTGGTGTCATTATGGGCTTCTCTAAGCATAATACCTATAAGGGTGTGGGCAGTGTTTTAATTGGCCTGGGCTTTATCTTTCTGGGTATTGCCTATATGAAAGAGGGCTTTGAAACTCTTAAAGAAGGCTTAGATCTAGCCGAGTATGCTATGGCAGGCTATTTAGGGATATTTGTTTATATCTTATTTGGTGCCGTTGCTACTGTTGTGATCCAATCCAGTAGTGCCACTATGGCCATTATTATTACGGCACTGGCCACAGGGCAGATTGATTATATCAGTGCATTATCTCTGGCTATCGGTGCCAATGTAGGTACAACGGTGACGGCCATCCTGGGTTCTTTGACCTCTAATAAAAATGGCAAACGTCTGGCTGTTGCTCATTTGATTTTTAATATTATTACCGCCGCTGCTGCTGTTGCTTTGATTTATCAACTCAAAGATCTGGTGGATTTTTTAGCCCCCTTATTATACATTTCTGAAACTAATGATGCTATGAAACTGGCACTTTTTCATACTATTTTTAATGTTCTGGGTGTGCTGCTGGTAGCACCCTTTATTAAGCCACTGGTTCGATTTCTTGAGACACTTTTTTGCTATAAACATGAAGAGCGCGGTCAGCCTAAATATTTGACCAGTGAAGTGATGGAAATACCTGCATCGGCTATAGAAGCGTTAAGAAAAGAAACTATTCACCTGTATGATAAATCTCTGGAAGCTGCGGTCCATGCGATGAACTTACATCGTACAGAAATTTATTCTGATACAGACATTGATGTAGTGGTTGAGCAGTCGGTATCTCAGATTGACATTGATATAGATAAAATCTATCAGCAGGATATAAAAAATCTTTATAGTGCTATTATACATTATTCTTCATTAGCACAAGCTCATCTGGATGCAGAAGGTAATAATCGAATTTATGAACTGAGGTTAACAGCAAGAAATATTATTGAAATTGTGAAAGATGTTAGGGAATTACAGAAAAATCTTAATCATTTTAAGAAAATAAAACATAATTATATGATTAATGAATATAATAAACTTCGTTCTGAATTAGTGACTATTCTACGCAGGGTTCAGGAAATCAGGGAAGAAGATGATGAAGATGAATCGGCTGTTCTGACACAGATAGAAGTGCTGAAGGAAAAAACTAAAGACAGTGAAATTGCTTTAACAAAAAATATAGATACTTTAATCAGGGAGAATATGATTGATTCACAAATGGCTTCCTCCCTAATTAATGATGTGGGCTTTACTCATAGTATTTGTAAAAAATTACTAAATTCTGCTGTGATACTTTGGATCCGGGACTATGAAGTCAAAGAATTAGGAGATGAATATGAAGGTTAAAAAAATAATGGAGCAGGTTGAGGACTTTTTTGACCTGTCGAAAAATAAGCAAAAGAAAAAACAGGATAAATTATTAAAATTAATAGCATCACTGGAACAAAAGAAAGCCATGATTAAACAGGAGATTAAAAAAGAGGCAAGAGGAGATAAACACAGTAAGGCTTGTTATAATTTGTGTAAGGAATTTAAGGTGGTTAATAAGTTGATCAAGAGAGCTAAAAAAAATATAAAGGATTAGCCTTTGATTAACCTTGAAGCGGATCGCTAGCGATGTCAGAACATAATATAATACTCAGCTGGACAAAACAGACAGAATCCTTTGCCTACAAGGATTATAATCGAGATCATCAATGGGACTTTGGTGAAGGTCTGGTGGTTAATGCTTCCTCTGCACCCCAGTTTCTGGGCAATCCTGAATATGCTGATCCTGAACGAGCCTTTGCTGCAGCATTATCCAGCTGTCACATGTTGTTTTTTATTGCTATCTGTTCAAAAAAACGTTTAATTGTTGAAGATTATGTGGATCAGGCGACGGCCTTTCTTGAACCGGATGAACAGGGCATTTTAGTGATAAGCAAAGTGATCTTACGTCCTCAAGTTACTTTTGCAGCAGGGATTGAAGTGACCCGGGAAGTGATGGAAAAAATTCATCATCAGTCCCATGATAAATGCTTTATGGCCCGCTCAGTTAAATCAGACGTGATTATAGAACCGGTTTGGGATTAGTCCAGGATTAAATTAGATTAGGAACCAGTTTTTATATTATGCTTGCGTACACGGCGTTCTTTTATATGCTGGATGATGTGTAGTCTCCATAGCAGGCGAATCGCAGTATAAGCAAGCAAAGAGCTGACTAATCCGCAAATTAAGCAGCCTAATAAAAAAGGCTGCCATATCAAATCTAATTGTGAACTGAACCATTCTGCTGTTAATTTATAATCATTTTCTATCACTTCCCGACCCAGGACATAAGCACCTACTTTATAAGCCCCATAAAAAATAGGCGTTATGGTAATAGGGTTTGTGATCCAGACCAGAGATACAGAAACAGGCAGGTTAACCTGAACAAGAATGGCGATTGCTGCGGCAAAAACCATTTGTGCAGGTAGTGGAATAAATGCACAAAAAAAACCAACAGCAAAGGCTCCGGATACCGATCTGCGATTGAAGTGCCAAAGATTGCCATTGTGAAGCAAGCTACCAAAAACTTTTAAATGTTTATGTTGTTTGATCGTTTTGTGATCAGGCATATATTTCTTTATTATTTTTTTTGGCATAATATGAGCACAGTTATTGGTTTAGAATCGTTTGTTTAGAACCAAAGTTATCATTCAGAACCATCATTTCATGAAAGTTCCTATTTAGGCAAATATAAATTATGCGAACAGGGATTGTCGCGTTTTTAACGGGTAATATTAGTTTACTCTATTGGCCTTATCTTCCCGATATTACTTCCACATTTGTTATTATTTTTGCTGCCTTC
>DAOVUE010000114.1 GCA_030632745.1 Pseudomonadota bacterium
AGCAAACTGCAGATTATTATGGTACTGCACATTAACCATGCTCAGGAGTTAGGCAGGGACAATCAAAATGCCATTGCCGGATTACGGGCTCGAAATATCACTTTATTTAATCAATCCGTGCTGCTGAAAGGCGTAAATGATACGCTCGAAGATTTAGTGCAATTAAGTGAAGCACTGATTAAACATCATATCATCCCCTACTATCTGCATATGCTGGATAAAGTACAGGGCAGTGCTCATTTTGAAGTTAATGAACAACAGGCCATTATGCTCTATCAACAACTCAGAGCGCAATTACCCGGCTACATGCTGCCCCGTCTGGTCAGAGAAATAGCTGGAGAAAAAAGTAAACTGCCTGTTTAGTTCAACTACTTCACACACTGCCCTCTCAGTCTGTGTATAGATGTTCTTGTATTTATGACTATTTCAAATGTTTTCAGGAAAATTTGTTTATAAACTGGAAGAATTGATTTTTAACCAAGCGAAAGTGTAAACTAAGAAATGAAGGATGCCAAAAAATTATGTCCATAAGCTGTATGATAAGAGAATATTGGTTCGGCAGGTTTTAAAAAAAAGTATCGAAGCAAGTTCTATACTGTCAGATATTTTTTAACCAACTCATCATCCAAAGTGTCCATCACACCAGTAGCCATTTTTCTACCCCGTTCCATAATAATAAATTCTTTACCAACACGGCGGGCAAAAGGTAATTTCTGTTCAACCATAACAACAGTAATATTCGCTTCTTCATTAAGCTTAATAATAATATCACCAATTTCCTGAACAACATTAGGCTGAATACCTTCAGTCGGTTCATCAAGTAATAAAATCTTTGGCTCTAAAGCTAACGCTCTTCCTATGGCCAGCTGTTGCTGTTGACCTCCGGAGAGATCGCCGCCACGACGTTTAATCATTTGTTTCAGGACTGGAAATAATTCAAATATTTTTTCAGGTAATTCTTTGCTTTTATCTTTACGGGCAATTAATCCGGTTTGCAGGTTTTCCAGAACAGTTAACTGCGAAAAAATTTCACGTCCTTGCGGCACATAACCGATCCCGGATTGTGCTCTGATAGCAGCACTTTTATTGTGTAATGGCTGATCTTCAAAAAGGATCTCCCCACTGCGAACAGGTATTAGTCCCATAATTGATTTCAGCAAGGTGGTTTTTCCGACACCATTACGGCCCATCAGACAAACACAACTGCCTTGCTTGATTTCAATATCCAGATCCCAGAGGATATGACTTTCACCATAGAACTGGTTGAGTGATTTTGTTGTTAATATATTCATTCGCCCAGATAAACCTCGATAACTTTTTGATTGTTTTGTACTTCATCCATTGTGCCTTCTGCCAGAACACTACCTTCATGAAGCACGGTGACCTGATTTGCAATGGAACGGACAAAGTCCATATCGTGCTCAACCACAACAACGGAATGTTTGCCTGCTAAAGAAGTTAGTAATTCAGCGGTGCGATCCATTTCCTGATGAGTCATGCCTGCTACGGGTTCATCAACCAGTAATACTCTGGGATCCTGCATGAGCAACATGCCAATTTCGAGCCATTGTTTTTGACCATGTGACAGCAGTTCGGCTTTGACATAGCAAAGTGCCTGTAGGCCAATGGTCAGCATCACTTCTTCAATGCGATCTTTTTGTTCTGAGGTGAGTACTGTAAATAAAGTGTGCCAGACACCTTTATCTGTTTTCATGGCCAGCTCAAGATTTTCCCATACAGAATGCTCAGGAAAAATAGTGGGCTTTTGGAATTTTCGTCCAATACCTGCAGTGGCAATATCATGCTCGGCCATCTGGGTCAGATCCATGGTCTGGCCAAAATAGACAGTGCCTGCATCAGGACGTGTCTTTCCTGTGATAACATCCATCATAGTGGTTTTTCCCGCACCATTAGGACCAATAATACAACGCAATTCACCATCATCAATATACAGTGATAATTTATTAAGCGCCTGAAAACCATCAAAACTAACGCTGACATCTTCAAGATACAGCACGGTCTTATGACTGATATCAAGTTCATTTCCCTGGATAGAGTGCATACCCTGAAGAGTATGATTGAAAGTGCGATCACGACGCAGAACATCCTGAAATTTATGTTTAACTTGAGTCAGAGTATTCATGCTGTTTTCTCCTCTAACTTATTTTCTGCTTGCTTATTCTGGTCACTATTTTTGTTTTTTATTCGTTCAAATAAACCGACAATGCCTTTGGGCAGATAGAGAGTCGAGACTATAAATAAAGTACCCAGAGCAAATAACCAGAATTCAGGCAAGGCACCCGTAAAATATGTTTTAGCATAGTTAACCAGTAGTGCACCAATCACTGCACCAAATAAAGTACCTCGTCCACCGATGGCAACCCAGATGGCTAACTCAATAGAGTTAATTGGTGAAAATTCTCCAGGATTGATTATGCCAACTTGAGGCACATAAAGTGCACCTGCAACACCTGCAAGCATGGCGGAAAAAACAAAAATCCATAGTTTATAATCTTCGACTTTATAGCCGATAAAGCGGGTTCTTAACTCTGCATCACGAATGGCAACCACCGTTTTTCCCAGCTTAGATTCGACAATAAAACGGGAGGTAATATAGCCCAATGCCAGTGCAAGTGCTGATAAACTAAAGATGATAATTCGAGTACCATCTGATTGCAGGCTGAAGCCTAAAATATCTTTAAAATCAGTCAGGCCATTATTACCACCAAGCCCCATTTCATTTCTGAAAAAGGCCAGCATCAGTGCATAAGTCATTGCCTGAGTCATAATCGACAGGTAAACGCCAGTGACACGAGAGCGAAAAGTCATCCAGCCAAACACATAAGCCAGTAATCCCGGGACTAATAAAATCATTAAAGCTGTAAAAGCAAATGAATCAAATCCAATCCAGTACCAGGGCAGCTCCTGCCAGTTAAGAAAAACCATAAAATCGGGTAGTTCTGGATTACCATAAACTCCACGGTCACCAATCTGGCGCATCAGGTACATGCCCATGGCATAACCTCCCAGAGCAAAGAAGGCTGCATGGCCCAGGCTCAGGATACCGCAATAACCCCAAACCAGATCGAGTGCAATTGCGAGTAGTGCCAGACAGAGATATTTACCCAGCAAAGTGACCATATAAGTGGGCATGTGCAGAGCAGACATCTCTGGTAACAACAGCGGTATCAAAAAGTTAAAAATAATAACAATGATAGTGACAAGTGCTAACAGACTCAGAAGCCACTTACCACCAGTATCTTTATGCATAAACTGTGGAAAGAAACGATTAATAATCATTTTAATGTCCTCCTGAAGAACGGCCTTTCTGAGGAAAGAGTCCATTAGGTCGTTTTTGAATAAAGATGATGAGGAAGATCAGCACGATAATTTTTGACATGACGGCACCGGCCCAGGGTTCAAGAAATTTATTCGTGATGCCCAGTGTCATTGCTGCCACTAATGTGCCCCATAAATTTTCAACACCACCAAAAACAACCACCATAAATGAATCAATAATATAAGCCTGTCCAAGATTAGGTCCGACATTGGTCAACTGGCTTAATGCTACACCAGCGACACCGGCAACACCAGAACCCAGACCAAAGGTCAGCGAGTCCACCCATTGCGTCTTTATTCCCATGGCGGTGGCCATACTGCGATTTTGAGCGACTGCTCTTACCTGTAAACCCAGTGATGTTTTCTTCAGTATTAATAGTAAAAAGGCAAACACTAATAAAGCAAAAAAGAAAATATAAATGCGGTTATAAGTAATGGCAAAAGCGGGGTTAAAGACAAGTGAACCACTTAACCATGAAGGCGTAATAACAGGGACATTTTGTGCTGAAATGAGTGAGCGTACCATTTGCTGCAGTAGCAGGCTAATACCAAAGGTTGCTAATAGTGTTTCCAGGGGGCGTCCATACAGGTGACGGATAATCCCTCGTTCAATGGCAATACCGAATAGCCCTGAGACAATAAAGGCAGCAGGGATAGCAACAATCAGTGACAGACCAATCTCATTTGGCATGAGCTGTTGAACCAGATAGGTGGTATAAGCGCCAAGCATGATCAGTTCACCATGGGCCATATTGATGACACCCATGACGCCGAATGTGATAGATAAACCGATAGCTGCCAGTAATAAAACTGAACCCAAACTCAGACCAAAAAACAGGGTTTCCAGATTACCAAATAAGGACAATTTTGCATTAATCCTTTTTAAAGCCTTTTGAGCAGTTTTGATGACGTCTTTATCCTGTTCGATAAACTCACCCTTATCATTGGTGGCTAAAATTGTGTCGAGTTTTCCTTTGGCTCTGGGATAAAGACTATTGCCTAATAGTTTAATCGCAGATTGACGAGTACTGGTATCCTGGGCATCAACTTCAATGAGGGCAATGGCCAGGTTAAGTAAGTCTTTTTGTGATTCATCTGTTTCTACTGTTTGTGCTTGTTTCAAAGCAGGTAATAAGCTTGCATCATTGCCGGTTAATATTTCTTTAACAGCCGCCTGACGAATATTGAGATCGGCATTGGTTATTTCTTTTTGTGCCAGCAGGGTGCGAATTGTTTTACGCAATTTGTTATTAGTGGCAATTTTCTTGATGGTCTTTTTTTCAACCAGTCCTATTTTTTTGTTATCCAGAGCATTAAAAATTTCATATTGCTTGCTTTTCTTATGGACTTCTTTTTTCTGAAGAAGGACAACGGATTTATCAGCTTTTTGATAATACAATCTGGAATTCAGCAGAGCTTGTAAAACGATAATGCTTTGCGGATCATTAATAGCGGCAAGTTGTTTAACTAAAATTATTTTTTTCTTGAAATTTTTGACCTGAAGTTGAGGTATTAACTCTTTTAACTGGTCATGAGTATTTTTTATTACATCTTCATTTAAATTATCATCAGCTGCATACAAATTTGATGCAGATAATAGTGATAGAATTAAGTATATCAGACGTAAACTTAAACTGTTTTTTTGAGGAATGAATTTCATTTTATAATTATCAAAATTAAGAGCAGAAGAGCAGACAACTGGATTCCCCCTCTTTTAAAAGAGGGGGAATCCAGTTGATGAGCTGCTATTTATTTAGCAAGACACTTTTTAGTTTTAGTATTGTAGTTACCGCACTTAATAGGTGCTGTCCAGTCAGAAATCAAATCCTTACTACTGGGTAAGAAATCAGACCATGCATCACCAGCAACAGTGCCTTCAGTAGACCAGACTGTTTCAATCTGACCATCTTCCTGAATTTCACCAATCAGAACAGGCTTGGACAAGTGATGGTTCTTATTCATCACTGCCACACCACCTGTCAGGTTAGGTACTTCAAGACCAATCATCGCTTGTTCAACAGCATCAGTATCTAATGATTTAGCTTTTTCAACGGCTTTAACCCACATTTCAAAGCCGATATAGGTCGCTTCCATTGGATCATTTGTTACACGCTTATCACTTTTAATAAATGTCTGCCATTTTTTGATAAAGGCTTCATTTTCTGTACTGTCAACACTCATGAAATAGTTCCATGCGGCAAGGTGACCAACAAGCGGCTTGGTATCGAGACCAGAAAGTTCTTCTTCACCAACTGAGAAGGCAACCACTGGAATGTCTTCTGATGAAATATTCTGATTGCCCAGTTCTTTGTAAAAAGGCACATTGGCATCACCATTAATGGTTGAAACAACAGCAGTCTTTTTACCCTGTGAACCAAATTTCCTGATGTCAGAAACAATACTTTGCCAGTCAGAATGACCAAATGGTGTGTAGTTAATCATGATGTCTTCTTTCTTCACACCTTTAGAGATGAGGTATGCTTCCAGAATTTTATTTGTGGTACGCGGGTAAACATAATCAGTTCCTGCTAAAACCCAACGTTTGACTTCAAGATCATTCATCAGATAATCAACTGCAGGAATTGCTTGTTGATTTGGTGCAGCGCCAGTA
>DAOVUE010000225.1 GCA_030632745.1 Pseudomonadota bacterium
GTTTTCCTCATTTCCTGTCTATTGTTTATCTTCCACCAGATGTTCCGCGATAACCTCCGTCAGACCGACAATAGGGATATCCATTTCGTTTTCTTCAAGGCCCTCTTCCATAACCAGTCGACAGTTTGCACAGGCAGTGACGATGGTCTCTACCTTGAGTTCATCCAATTGGGATTTTTTACGCTTAAATGCCTTAAGCCTTAAACCTTCAGCGCGTTCATTGGCACTGACACCGCCGCCGCCGCCGCAGCACCAGTTCATACGTCCATGCTCGGTCATTTCAACAAAATTTTCAGCAACCGATTCCAGCAGGCGTCGCGGCTGAGCTTCCACCCCACCCCGACGTACTATCTGACAGGGATCATGAAAAGTTAAACGAGCCGTTTCCATGCCTGATGTTTTCAAACGCCCGCTTTGCTGTAATTCATCCAGCAATTCCAGAATATGAACGACTTTAAAGTTATAAGGCCTGCCGATAAAATTCGGGCCATCCCAGCGGATAGCAGCAAAGGCATGACCACACTCCGGACTGATCACCGTTTTTACCTTGAGCTTTTCAGCACCTGCAACTACCCTCTCAAGCAATTGAGCGGCAATAATGCTATTACCAATCTGCAGGCCTGAATTGGTGGCTTCAAATGCATCGGAACAAAGTGTCCAGCTCACCCCAGCCTGTTTAAAAATACGCGCCAGAGCTTCTATATATTCGGGAAAGTTAATGATCTCCATTGAGGATAAAAGCGCCAGATATTCAGCTCCCTCAACATCCATAGGAATCTTCAGACCGGTATCCGCCTCAACATGTCTGATTTGCGCCTGCAATGCTTTCAGTCTGATTCCCATCGGGCTGCCTATTTCAACAGCACGCTGAGTTGCTTCAACAAGCCCTTCGGGTGAGTAGTCCGATGCCGCCAGACCTTCCTTTACTTTACGAATAATATAGGCAACATCAATACCGACCGGACACACCATACTGCAGCGACCGCACATAGAACATCCGTCATAGACCAGCTCTTCCCAATTAGCGAGATCGGCTTCAGTCAATGATTTTGTCAAGCCCAGTTTTTTGCCCAGTTTTCCCCAGAATGTATATTCCTCCTGCCAAACCTTGTGCAAGGGTTCAGTTTTGTAAATCGGTGTATAACGGGGATCACCTGTTTCAGTATAAAAAAGACAGGCTTCGGCACAAATCCCGCAATGCACACAACTGGAAAAATAGGCTTTCACCTCAGGATCAATTTGTGCCCGCAGTGTATTTAGACCACGTTCCAGTCTTTCACTCATTACCAACACCCTCAGTTGCTTACATTTAATACAGCTATTGATTACCGCTATTTGATTCCATTAGCTGATACCGTTATTGTCTAAAATGACTTGAGAAAGTCACTACGATCGAATGCCGCGTCGTGCAAACCATGCTCCGGTAAAAGCCCTGCTGGGTATAAACGTGAAAGCGTGCATTAAACGGCTGAATGGAAAATAGATTAAAAACAATTCAACACAAAAACGATGTAATAAACGCAATTCATTAAATGATTCCAGTAAAGCCAGACAGCCTGTCAACATCACCACAAAAGTTAATATGGCAGCAATATGATCATCTGCAGTAGAGATTAAGCGGCTTACCGGATTCAATACACGGTGCAGCCACAACATAAGCAAACCTAAAAATGCAAACTGTGAGGCAACAATAAAAGCCCAGTGCGGCATGGGGGTCCAGCTGAAGCTCATGCCTTCAAAACTAAAAAAATGCTCCTGCAGAAACAGCACATGAGGTGCAGCAAAAAATAATAAGGCAAATAAGCCCAGATGGAACATATAACCTGCGACAATCTGCAGACGAATGTGAGGAGCCATGCCTTTGTCAGCTTTAAAACGGCTGAATATTGTTCTTATGGCACCGGGTACACCTGAACTACGTGCTGCGGATAGATCAGTTTTTCTCCTGGCAAACACTAAACTCGCTAATTTCCAGATAACTCCGATACTGAACACCGTCAGGGAAAAAGTCCATAGAGGTCCATCAATAAAATCCGTTATCATTTGCTTTCCTCCACTACTGGTGATGCAGTAATGTTCTCTTCACGTACAGCTCTGCCTTGCAGTCGGGCATAATCTTCAGCTGCAATAAGCTGATTGTTCTCATGGCACTGCTTTGCCCAGCGGTCATGATGTTCTTCTGCCCATTTAATATCGACATAGCCTGTTTTCATACTTTCCAGTGTACCTTCCGTACCCTTAGTCCCCAGGTAGATATGTCCAAAAGAAACAGCAATCAAAATAATCGCGCCAATCCCATGCACCACATGAGAGAGTTCCATGATTGTCCTGCCCTGGCCCAAGTTGGGTGAAACCAAAATCAGTCCACTGACGGAAATACCCAGGCCAATTAAAATAACCAGCCAGTACCAGGTTTTTTCACCCATATTAAAAAAACCTCCCGTCACATGAGATTTTCCCAGCATACCTCCGCCTTTTAAAAGCCAGGTTAAATCTCCCTTGGCATAAATATTTCTTGCTGCAAAACGAAGCAGCATTAATAAAAGGCTGACAAAAAAGATCGGGCCAAACAGATTATGACCTTCCTTGCTGGCTGAGGCCAGTACAGAAAATACTTCATGTCCCAGAACAGGGATTAACAGGGTGCGGCCAAATAATAACATCAGTCCTGTAACGGCAAGAAAAAGAAATACTATGGCTAACACCCAGTGCAGCACTCGCTCATAATCACTGAAGCGGTGCACCATAGTGCCTGATAACCCCCCTTCCAGCTTGATTCTACCGCGGAATAAATAAAACAGGAAAATCAGTGAAGACACAGCAGCTAACAGGATTAAACCGTAGTTAATCAATTGTGTCATGCGAAACCTGAGCCATCTGTCGGCCTGCGAATTAATCAGCACGGTGCTGTCAACACTCTTAACCTGACTGGTCACTTTACCGGATTGTGTATTGTGTCGAACACTCATCCACAGATCATTAGCAGGATTATTGACTTTTGACGCTACAGGGCCTGATGCACTCACACTAAGCGGTAATAACAGGCTTAGCAGAAACACTAGAAAAATAACAAAAGATATCGGGCGGGTAACTATCCGGCTGTGTGTTGACATGAAACTATTAGACATGAAATTTTGAAACCTCATTAAACCTAGAAAACGCAGTTGACATCGTTACGAAACAGACTAAAGTGCTGTAGATTAAGGTTTTTACTGGGTTATTGAGGCTTTATTCGTACCCCGAGGGCATGTAATAGTCACCCTACGGGTGAAGTCTCAATGTTCCAGAAAAACCTTAAGATGCAGTGCTTTAGACTGTTGTAGTAGATGGCAACTGCATTTTCTAGGTTAAAGCAACAGGGCGAACACATAAGTTCGCCCCTACGTGAGGGCAGACCTATGTGTTCGTACGTTAGGGACAGACCTATGTGTCTGCCCTGATAAACGTAACAAAACTACTTATCCTTTCCCGCAGATGACGCTCTGAAAGAGGCATTTTGATAAGAAACGCCTTTATTCAAAACACTGGCCCCTCTTTTAACCACACGCTCGCGGTAAATATCCGCAACCACATTGGCATCACCCGCAAGCAATGCTTTAGTCGAACACATTTCAGCACACAGAGGTAATTTGCCTTCTGCCAGGCGGTTAGCACCATACTTCTGATATTCTTCAGCACTATTGTCCTCTTCAGGACCACCCGCACAGAAGGTACATTTGTCCATTTTTCCACGCGAAGCAAAGGCCCCGTCTTGCGGAAACTGCGGCGCACCAAAAGGACAGGCATAAAAACAATAACCGCAGCCTATACAGATATCCTTATCATGCAGTACCACACCGTCATCAGTGGTATAAAAACAATCCACCGGACAAACGGTTGCACAGGGTGCATCAGAACAATGCATGCAAGCCAAAGAAAGCGAACGTTCTCCCGGTTCCCCGTCATTAATCGTAACGACACGTCTGCGGTTAACGCCCCAGGGAACTTCGTTTTCATTTTTACAGGCGGTGACACAGCCATTGCATTCAATACAACGTTCAGCATCACAATAAAATTTCATACGAGCCATATTGATAATCCCCTATACTTTGCTTATACGACACAGGCTACATTTAGTTTCCTGCATTTGTGTGACAGAATCATAACCATAGGTCATGGCAGTA
>DAOVUE010000236.1 GCA_030632745.1 Pseudomonadota bacterium
AGAATGTTCAATCTCAGACTGAGACTCAGTCAAAAGATGCTGTGCTGCAGACTCCAGATAATCTTGGACAGAATATAAACGTTGCAGTTTAACCTAAATAAATCAGTTGAATCTACTGCGAGCGTCCAATGCACTGAATCTTCAAGCCTTTCCAGAACATTTTAGGCTCACCCGTAGGGTGGCTACTAGGTGCCCTCGGGGTATTACATGCCCTCGGGGTACGAATAAACCTAAAATAAACCGTAAAGCCTTGAATCTCCAGCACCTTGATCACTCTCGTTACGATTCAACTGATTTATTTAGGTTTAAAGTTTCTGTCAATTATTTTTTGCTATTTATCGTTTTTAGTTTTAGCTTGTATTAGCGGAATAAGGCGAGAACTTCTGATGCCTTTTCTCTCTGATCACCTTTGCAGCTAATACTTCTTCTGACACTGAATTTAGTCAATTCTGCATTTTTATATATTTCTTCTGTAAATTCCGTCAGGTGATTTGAAACCAAAACGGGTATGCCTTTATCAGCTGATTCTCCTGCTAGTTTTGCTAGTTTTTCCTGCTGCGCCATACTAAATATTTTTTCAACATATCTAAAAGTGCTATTACTTGCATTAAGCGGTACATAGGGTGGATCACAATATATCACATCACCTGCTTGTGCATTTTGTATTGTTGCCTCAAAATCCTGGACTACAAATTCTGCATTTTTTGCTTTTTTTATGAAATTGAGAATATAGTTTTCAGGAAAGGTGACTTTTTTATATTTTCCAAAGGGTACATTAAATCCACCACTTGAGTTGTAGCGACATAGACCATTATAACTATGTTTATTTAAATACAAAAAAAGTGCTGCTCTTAGTCTCTTGTCATCAGTCTCATTAAATTCTTTTCTATAGTCGTAAAATTTTTCTGCTTCATTATTTTCAGGTATAAAATATTGCCGACAGAATTCTAGAAATTCAATTTTCTCATTTTGTAAGTGTGTGTAGATATTAATAACGTCATTATTCGTATCAGCAATAAGGTTGTGTTTATAATTTGTGTTTAAGAAGACGGTTGCTGAGCCACAAAATGGTTCAATTAACTTTTTGCCCTCCGGCAATAATTCCTTAATTCGATCAATAATTTTTGCTTTTCCACCAGCCCATTTTAAAAATGGTACGTTTATATTTCTTTTTGTAGTCACAGGTTTTTTATATACACAGCAGAATTACGTTGGAAGTTATAGAATGCCTGCTTCTCTGCGGGCAATTCATCTAATGTTACTTTTATAAAGCCTTGCTCTCTGAACCAGTGTGTTGCCTGGGTGGTTAAAATAAAAACCTGTTGCAGTTCTTTCTTAACTGCTTCTTTACAAATATATTCAAACAGTTTTTCACCCCGTCCCTGTGATTGATATTCCCGGTCAATTGCCATACAGGCTAATTCTGCCTGTATTTTATTTTCCGAAATATATAAAGCACCACAACCGATTATTTTGTTTTCCCGCTCAATAACATAGAAATTGTTTATTTCTGTTTCCAATCTTTCGCGTGAGCGCTTTACTAATAAACCGGACTCTTCTAACGGCTTTATCAGCTCAATGATGCCATTAACATCTTCGATATTTGCTGAGCGAATATCTTCTAAATGATCCCTACTGATCAGTGTGCCAATCCCATTTTGGGTAAATAACTCAATCAGCAGGGAACCATCAATGTTTCTATCAATGATATGTACTCTTTTAACTCCAGATTCACAGGCTCTCACTATACGCTGATAGTGTCGAATAGTATCATTTTTTTCTATGCCCGGTCTATTTTCTATTCTGCTGATTATATGCTTAAGCTGCTGGATTGTTAAAGAATTTAATAATAGATTGTCTTCATCCAGAATACCTTTCGAATCATCAATAAAAATTAATTTATCTGCATTGAGCTCAATAGAACTATAGGTTGCCAGATCTTCACCATTAAGATTGAAGGTTTCACCTGTAGGTGAATATCCTACTGGCGATAGCAATACTACATCGCCTGCATTAAGAGAATGTTGAATTGATCCGGTATCTATCTTTCTAATATCACCTGTATGTAAATAATCAATACCATCAATAATACCTTTTGGTTTGGCAATAACAAAGTTTCCGGAAATAATATTAATTTGAGATCCTGCCATGGGAGTATATCTCAGACTGGTCGAAAACAATGCTTCTATATCAAGTCTGATTGCACCGGAAGCTTCCTTAATTACCTGGATTGTTTCTGTATCAGTGACTCGTAGTCCCTGAGCATATTGAGACTTAATTTTATTCTGCCGCAGTCTTTTATCAATCTGTGTACGGGCACCATGAACTAATACGATTTTGACTCCCAAACTGTTCAGCAGAGTGACATCATGAACCAGAGATGGAAATTCATTATCATTTAGTACATCGCCGCTAAAATAGATCACGAAGGTCTGCTGACGAAAGGCATTTATATAGGGCGCTGCATTGCGGAACCAGGGAACAAAATCTAAATCTGAGTTATTGCTTAAGTTTATGTTAGAATCTTCTTTCTGCATAAGAGCCTTTTTATGAACTTTTTTTATTAGCTTTTTTCATTAACTTTTTTTATTAATAAGGTTTTGCGATGATTGGCTGATTATAGCAATTATTGTTTAAGATTGTTTATTTTTAATGCCATTATACAACAGGATGTTCATTGAGTTATGTCCCTTTCATTTTTAGATCTATTTTCCTTGCTTTGTTATCTTTTAATTGTTATGGGCATAGGTCTCTATTTTTCAAAAAAAAATACCAATACAGAAGAATATTTTGTCGGTGGACGCTCATTCTCCGGTTGGGTGATTGGCCTGAGTCTGGTGGGAACTTCTATTAGTTCGATTACTTTTCTGGCGTATCCAGGTGATGCATATAAAACAGCATGGCTGCGTTTCCTGCCTAATCTAATGCTGCCATTTGCAGTTTTTATCGCGGCCTATGTTTTTCTGCCTTTTTTCAGACGTGGTAATACCATAACCGCTTATGAATATCTTGAACATCGCTTTGGACCTTCAATTCGTGTTTATGGTGCGCTTACTTTTATCATCGGTCAACTGGTACGAATCAGTTTAATACTTTATCTATTGTCTTTACTCATTCATGAATTAACCGGCTTAAGTGCTGAAATGTCGATCATTCTCGGCGGAGTTTTTGTCGCATTTTATACTATTGTGGGAGGAATTGATGCGGTAATCTGGACCGATGTATTACAGACCATTGTACTTTTTCTGGGAGGATTAATATGTCTTATTGTTATTATTAATCATCTTCCCGGTGGTTTAGATCAAATTATCAGTGTTGCCTCAGAGCAGGGAAAACTGGCTTTTGCAGAATTGCGAAATGGGCAATTACAGCCCATTGACTGGTCATTTTCACTACAGGAAAAAACCGGCAGTATGCTGTTACTACTGGGACTGACTGCCTGGTTAACTGAATATAGCGGCAATCAAAATACGGTACAACGTTTCTGTGCTTCTAAAAGTGATGCTGAAGCACGTAAGGCTATGTTTATTTGTGCTTTCACCAGTCTTCCAATATGGGCTTTTTATATGTTTTTGGGAACTGCATTGTATGTTTTTTTTCAGCTATTCCCCACAGAAACCGCGACTCAAATTCTAAATGGTGAGCAAAAGGCAGAACAGATTCTTCCTTATTTTATTAATAATTACCTGCCTTCCGGGATTGCAGGTATTGTTATCGCTGCAGCACTGGCGGCAGCAATGTCATCTCTGGATTCAAGTATTAATGCCATTTCAACAGTTTCTATTGTGGATATTTATAAGCGTTTTTCTACTCATGATAAAGGGGATAAGCATTATTTACTGATTGCCAGGTTAATTGCTGTCCTTGCCTCTGTAGTTATGATCTTTGGTGCTATATCACTTATCAATGCTGAGACTAAGACCTTGCAGGATACAGCCACGATACTGGTGTCTATTATTTCCGGTGGGGTATTGGGGATTTATCTATTGGGATTTTTTACTACACAGGGCGATGAACGTTCGGTATGGAG
>DAOVUE010000027.1 GCA_030632745.1 Pseudomonadota bacterium
GAATGTCGTACCCGGGGTGTGACCTATTCCGCACCATTACGGGTTAAATTACGTCTGGTAATCTATGATAAAGAATCCAGTGCGAAAAAGAAAAAAGTAAAAGACATCCGCGAACAGGAAGTCTTTATGGGCGAAATCCCGCTGATGACCGGCAATGGCACTATTATTGTTAATGGTACAGAGCGTGTTATTGTTTCACAGCTGCATAGAAGTCCGGGTGTGTTCTTTGATCATGATAAAGGTAAAACACATTCGTCAGGAAAATTATTATTTAACGCAAGAGTAATTCCATATCGTGGTTCATGGTTAGTTTTTGAATTTGACCCTAAAGATAATGTCTTTGTGCGTATTGACAGACGCCGTAAATTACCGGCAACCGTTTTACTTAGGGCAATCGGTTATGATTCTGAGCAGATGCTGGATATGTTTTTTGATTTTGACGATATTAAAATCAATGAAGAATATGCTGAAATTAAATTATTTTCAGAAAGAATGCGTGGCGAAACATTTGGTTTTGATATTAAAGATCAGAAGGGTAATGTGATCGTTGAGCAGGGGCGTCGAATAACTGCACGTCATGTAATGAAAATTGAAAAAGCAAAACTGAAATTTATTCAGGTCCCATTAGAGCTGCTGTACGGTAGGGCCACCGCTAAAGATATTGTTGACAGCGATAGTGGTGAAATAATTGCTGCTGCCAATGAAGAAATCACACAAGAGCTGCTTGAGAAACTGCTTGCAGAAGGTGTAACACAGTTCCAGACTTTATATACCAATGAGATGGATGCAGGAGCTTTTATCTCTGAGACATTACGTGTTGATACGTCAACTACACAGCTTGAGGCGCAAGTTGAAATCTATCGTATGATGCGTCCGGGTGAGCCGCCGACAAAAGAGGCTGCAGAAGCATTATTTGGTAATTTGTTCTTTACCGGTGAACGCTATGATTTATCTGCAGTGGGTCGTATGAAATTTAACCGTCGTATCGGTCGTGAAGATTTAACCGGCGAAGGCATTTTATCCAATGAAGATATCATTGCCGTTATTAAGACCTTATTGGATATAAAAAATGGCAAGGGTATTGTTGATGATATCGATCACCTGGGCAATCGCCGTGTTCGCAGTGTGGGTGAGATGGCTGAAAATCAGTTTCGGGTTGGTCTGGTTCGAGTCGAACGTGCCGTTAAAGAACGCCTGACACTGGCAGAAGCTGATAATCTGATGCCGCAGGAATTAATTAATGCCAAGCCGGTCTCCGCAGCAATTAAAGAATTTTTTGGTTCCAGTCAACTGTCTCAGTTTATGGATCAAAATAACCCATTATCTGAAATCACTCACAAACGCCGTGTTTCGGCATTAGGCCCTGGTGGTTTGACTCGTGAGCGTGCCGGTTTCGAGGTGCGTGATGTTCACCCGACTCATTATGGTCGTGTCTGCCCTATTGAAACACCTGAGGGACCAAATATCGGACTGATCAATTCACTTTCCATTTACGCACGAACTAATGATTACGGCTTTCTTGAATCACCTTACCGTAAGGTGATTGATGGTGTAGCAACTGATGACATCGATTACCTGTCTGCTATCGAAGAATCAGAGTTTGTTATTGCTCAGGCTAATGCGACCTTAGATGAAAATGGAAAATTAACAGATGCAATCGTTGACTGTCGTCATTTAAATGAATTTGTCAAACAGTCTCCGGATAAAATAAATTATATGGATGTATCTCATAGACAAATTGTCTCAGTGGCGGCTTCTATGATTCCATTTCTGGAACATGATGATGCCAACCGTGCATTGATGGGATCAAACATGCAGCGTCAGGCTGTGCCGACTTTGAAAGCAGATAAGCCTCTGGTGGGTACGGGAATGGAACGTACGGTTGCTATTGACTCCGGGGTTACAGCGGTTGCAAGACGGGGCGGCATTATTGATAAAGTGGATGCTTCACGTATTGTTATTCGCGTCAATGATGATGAAACACAGCCGGGTGAATCAGGCGTAGATATTTATAATCTCACCAAATATATCCGCTCCAATCAAAATACCTGTATCAACCAGCGCCCTCTCGTAAAACAAGGCGACATTGTGGCACGAAGAGATGTGATTGCTGATGGTCCATCTACTGATCTGGGTGAGCTGGCACTGGGTCAGAATATGATGATTGCCTTTATGCCCTGGAATGGATATAACTTTGAAGATTCAATCCTTGTTTCAGAAAAAATGGTTGATGAAGATCGCTTTACTACCATTCATATTGAAGAATTAACCTGTATTGCCCGTGATACTAAATTGGGTTCGGAAGAAATCACCAGTGATATTCCCAATGTCAGTGAATCGGCTTTATCTAAATTAGATGAGACAGGCATCGTGTATATTGGTGCCGAAGTGAAAGGCGGTGATATTCTGGTGGGTAAAGTAACACCCAAAGGCGAAACACAATTAACCCCTGAAGAAAAGCTGCTGCGTGCAATTTTTGGTGAAAAAGCCTCTGATGTTAAAGATACATCGCTTAGAGTGTCCGCCAGCAAAGTCGGAACGATTATTGATGTTCAGGTCTTTACACGTGATGGTCTTGAAAAAGATGCGCGTGCTAAATCCATTGAAGATGATGCACTGGCTTCTGTGCGAAAGGATATGATGGATCAGTTCCGTATAGTGGAAGCAGATACCTTCAGTCGTGTGGAACGTTTAGTGGCGGGACAGATAGTTGACGGCGGTCCCGGCATGCAGGCTGGAGATACTCTTAATACTGAAACTCTGATAGCATTATCGCCGCGCAGCAAATGGTTTGATATTAAATTACGTGATACGGATTTGCAGGAACAGCTGACTAAATTATCAGATAATCTGGAGAATTCCAGACAAGACTTTGATGATCAGTTTGAAGAAAAACGTAAGAAAATTGTTGCAGGAGATGATCTGGCACCCGGTGTGCTTAAGATGGTCAAGGTTTATATGGCGGTTAAGCGCCGTATTCAACCGGGCGACAAAATGGCGGGACGTCATGGTAATAAGGGTGTTATTTCAACCATAGTTCCTGTTGAAGATATGCCCTTCCTTGAAGACGGACGGACCGTAGATATTGTTTTGAACCCGTTGGGTGTACCTTCACGAATGAATGTGGGTCAGGTGCTGGAAACTCATCTGGGCTGGGCTGCTCGTGGTCTGGGTCTGAAAATTGGTGATCTGCTGCAGGAGAAAGCCGAAGAGGCAGAAAAAGTAGCTAAACTGCGCCAGTTTATGCATGAAATTTATAATGAAAGTGCTGGAACCGGGGAAGATCTGGACAGTTTAAGTGATGCAGAAATTCTTGAGCTGGCGGGCAATCTTAAGGGTGGAGTGCCCATGGCAACACCTGTATTTGATGGTGCTGCAGAAAGTCAAATCAAGCGTATGCTTAAGCTGGGTGGTAATGATGAGTCAGGTCAGTCTACTTTATATGATGGCCGCACCGGTAATAAGTTTGATAGACCGGTCACTGTGGGTTATATGTATATGCTGAAACTGAATCACCTGGTTGATGACAAAATGCATGCCCGTTCCACTGGTCCTTACAGCCTGGTTACGCAGCAGCCATTAGGCGGTAAGGCCCAGTTTGGTGGTCAGCGCTTTGGAGAAATGGAAGTCTGGGCTTTAGAGGCATACGGTGCTGCATATACATTGCAGGAAATGCTGACGGTTAAATCAGATGATGTTACAGGTCGTACCAGAATGTATAAGAATATTGTTGACGGTGATCATCGTATCGATGCCGGTATGCCGGAATCATTTAATGTATTATTAAAAGAAATCCGCGCATTGGGTATAGATATAGAACTGGAACAAGTTAACTAGTTCGATTGATTAACAGAGGTACTTGCAAAACTCCGTCATTCCCGCATTCCCCTGCCTTCGCAGAGCCTGCCCCTGGCGTATGCAGGGGAATGACGTATTGAGGAGTTTCCAAGTACCTCAACAGATAAAGAATTTTGCAAATAAATAACCGCAATAGGCGGGTGTTTATTTTCATATGGCGCTTCAGTAGAGGATATCAAGTTGAGAGATTTATTAAATCTAATAAAACAGCAAAATCAGTTCGATGATTTTGACGCCATCCGTATAGGACTTGCTTCGCCACAAAAGATCAAATCCTGGTCTTATGGTGAAGTAAAAAAACCAGAAACTATAAATTATCGTACCTTTAAACCGGAAAGAGACGGCTTGTTTTGTGCCAAGATCTTTGGCCCGGTAAAGGATTATGAGTGTTTGTGCGGTAAATACAAACGTCTTAAGCATCGCGGTGTTATCTGTGAAAAATGCGGTGTTGAAGTCACTCAATCTAAAGTGCGTCGTGATCGCATGGGACATATTGATCTGGCCTGTCCTGTGGCACATATCTGGTATTTAAAATCTCTGCCTTCGCGTATGGGTCTTATCCTGGATATGACGTTACGGGATATTGAGAGAGTGCTTTATTTTGAAGCGTTCGTTGTTATTGATCCGGGTATGACCACTCTGGAAAAAAATCAAATTCTAACCGATGAACAATACCTGGATGCTATTGAAGAATACGGTGATGATTTTGATGCCAGAATGGGTGCTGAGGCGATTAGAGAATTACTCAAAGCCATTGATTTGAAAAAAGAAACTTTAGCTATTCGTGAAGGTATGGCGGCTACAGAATCAGAAACTAAACTGAAAAAGTTTTCTAAACGTCTAAAATTACTAGAATCTTTCCAACAGTCCAGGAATAAGCCGGAATGGATGGTGATGACCGTTCTTCCGGTTCTGCCGCCGGATTTACGTCCCCTGGTTCCTCTGGAAGGCGGTCGTTTTGCTACCTCTGATCTGAATGATCTTTATCGCCGTGTTATTAATCGTAATAATCGTCTGAAACGCCTGCTGGAGCTTAACGCTCCTGATATTATTGTGCGTAATGAAAAGCGCATGCTGCAGGAATCGGTCGATGCCTTATTAGATAATGGTCGTCGCGGTCGTGCTATCACGGGTTCTAATAAGCGTCCGTTGAAATCTCTTGCGGATATGATTAAGGGTAAGCAAGGTCGTTTCCGTCAAAACCTGCTGGGTAAACGTGTTGACTACTCGGGTCGTTCTGTCATTGTGGTGGGACCTACCTTAAAATTACACCAATGCGGTTTGCCAAAGAAAATGGCTCTGGAATTATTCAAGCCTTTTATCTTCAGTAAATTAGAATTACGCGGACTGGCCACTACCATTAAAGCCGCTAAGAAAATGGTAGAACGCGAAGGAACAGAAGTCTGGGATATACTTGAAGAAGTGATTCGTGAACATCCCATCATGCTTAACCGCGCACCTACTCTGCACCGCCTTGGCATTCAGGCTTTTGAGCCGGTATTGATCGAAGGTAAGGCAATACAGCTGCACCCATTAGTTTGTACTGCATTCAATGCTGACTTTGACGGCGACCAGATGGCTGTGCATATTCCATTATCCATTGAAGCACAGCTTGAAGCTCGTACTCTGATGATGGCATCGAATAATATATTATCTCCAGCTAATGGTGAACCCATTATTGTTCCTTCTCAGGATGTTGTGCTGGGACTTTATTATATGACGCGTGAACTCATCAATAGTAAGGGTGAGGGTATGCTGTTTGCCGATGCAATGGAAGCAGAGCGTGCCTTTGAAACGGGTCATGCGGTACTGCATGCTAAGGTAAAAGCCCGTATTACAGAAGCAGCCAAAAATCAGGATGGTGAGCTGATTGAGAGCAGTCGAATTGTTGATACTACAGTGGGCCGGGTTATTTTATCCAAGATATTACCACCGGGTTTGTCATTTGATTTATTGAACAAGGATTTATCCAAAAAAGCTATATCTGCTTTGATAAATGCCTGCTATCGTGACATTGGTTTGAAACAAACGGTTATTTTTGCTGATCAGTTAATGTATACCGGTTTTGCTTATGCAGCCCGTTCCGGTGCCTCTTTCGGTGTTAATGACATGGTTATACCGGATGACAAATACAGCATTATTGAAGCGGCAGAGAAAGAAGTTCAGGAAATTCAGCAACAATATGAGTCTGGATTAGTAACTAATGGTGAACGCTATAACAAAGTCATTGATATCTGGTCTCATACCAATGAGCATGTAGCTAAATCTATGATGGATATTCTGGAATTTGATGAAATTGAAATAGATTATACACCCACATCAACTATTTCCGGTAAACCATTAAAAGATATTGTACCGGATGAACAAAAAGCTGGCATTCCACAACCGGGTGATGTGATCAAACAGACCTCATTTAACTCAGTGTATATGATGGCTGACTCAGGTGCTCGTGGTAGTCCGGCACAGATTAGACAGTTGGCCGGTATGCGTGGTTTGATGGCAAAGCCTGATGGCTCCATTATTGAAACACCTATTACGGCTAATTTCCGTGAAGGGTTGAGCGTACTGCAGTACTTTATTTCTACCCATGGTGCTCGTAAGGGATTAGCTGATACCGCATTAAAAACGGCTAACTCGGGTTATCTGACTCGTCGTCTGGTTGATGTGGCACAGGATCTGGTGGTCATTGAAGAAGATTGCGGTACAGAAAAAGGTGTTGTGGTTCAGTCCCTTATTGAAGGAGGGGATGTTGTTGAACCGTTACGTGAAAGAGTTCTGGGACGTATTGTTGCAGAAGATGTTATTAAGGCCAATAGTGATGAGGTTATTATCGCAAAAGGTATCTTACTGGACGAACAGTGGTGTGAGCAGCTGGAAGATTTAGGTATTGATCATATGACCGTGCGCTCGCCGATTGCCTGCGAAGCTCGTTTTGGTATCTGCTCAACCTGCTATGGTCGTGACCTGGCTCGTGGTCACAAGGTCAATATGGGTGAGGCGGTAGGCGTTATTGCTGCACAATCCATTGGAGAGCCCGGTACTCAGTTGACTATGCGTACTTTCCATATTGGCGGTGCAGCATCTCGTGCCGCCTCTGTTAATAATATTGAAATTAAATCAACCGGAACTATTCGCCTGCATAATATTAAAACAGTTGAGCAGGAATCCAGTGGTAATCATATCGCGGTTTCGCGTTCTGGTGAATTGACTGTTGCTGATAGTCATGGTCGTGAACGTGAGCGCTATAAAGTGCCTTATGGTGCAGCACTGACAGTGACGGATGGTTCAGATGCTGTAGGTGGTAATGTCGTTGCTAACTGGGATCCGCATACCCATCCGGTTATTACTGAAGTGGCTGGAACGGTTCGGTTCATTGACTTTATCGAAGGTGTTACGGTTAATAAAGAAACGGATTCGATTACCGGTTTGAGTTCCATGGTTATTATTGATCCCAAACAACGTACCGGTAGTGCAAAAGATTTGCGTCCCATGGTGAAATTAGTGGATGCAGAGGGTAATGATTTGAATATTGTCGGTACGGATATTCCTGCACAATATGCACTTCCGGCAGGTGCAATTGTAAACCATGCGGATGGTGATAATGTGGGTGTTGGTGATGCCCTGGCACGTATTCCTCAGGAATCATCAAAAACTAAGGATATTACCGGTGGTCTGCCGAGAGTTGCAGACTTATTTGAAGCAAGAAAGCCCAAAGAACCTTCAATTCTGGCAGAAATTTCAGGTATTGTTAGTTTTGGTAAAGAAACAAAGGGTAAGCAGCGTCTTGTTATTACACCTAAGGAAGGTAAGCCGTATGAGGCCCTGCTCCCTAAATGGCGCCATATCAATGTGTTTGAAGGTGAGCATGTAGAAAAAGGTGAAGTTATTTCTGATGGCGCACCTAATCCTCATGATATTCTGCGTCTTAAGGGTGAACATGAACTGGCCAATTACATCGTTAATGAAGTTCAGGAAGTTTATCGTATACAGAGCGTGAAAATTAATGATAAACACATTGAAGTCATTATTCGACAAATGATTAAACGGGCAGAAATCGTAAACGCAGGTGATACCAGCTTTATTAAAGGCGAGCAGGTTGAGTATGCAGCCATTGTTGAAGAAAATGAACGTATGGAAAAAGACGGAAAGATGCCGGCAACATTTGCACGTCAGTTGCTGGGTATAACAAAGGCCTCTCTGGCAACAGAATCCTTTATTTCCGCTGCTTCATTCCAGGAAACGACCCGGGTGTTGACAGAAGCGTCGGTTGCAGGCAAGAGTGATAAACTGCGTGGTTTGAAAGAAAATGTTATTGTAGGAAGACTGATTCCTGCAGGTACAGGACTGACTTTCCATAAAGAACGCCGCAAACGCAGACAAAAAGATAATGAACGTTATCAGTTAAAAGCTGAAATGAGTCACTTAGAGAACTAATCAGCAAGCTTTATCGATTATTATTCTAATGAAAATTGAAAGATAAAGACTGCAAAAACTTGACAAATATCGACATAGAGTTTATATTTGTCCGTCTTTTCAGCTGCGGACGTTCCGGGGCTGATTTTTATTGTGTGGAGATATAAAGTTTATGGCAACTACCAACCAATTGGTACGTAAACCACGTAAACGTCAAATAAGCAAGAGTAATGTGCCGGCACTGCAGGCTTGTCCTCAGCGTCGTGGTGTGTGTACTCGTGTTTATACAACAACACCGAAAAAACCAAATTCGGCATTAAGAAAAGTGGCTAGGGTTCGTTTAACAAGCGGCTATGAAGTTTCTACCTATATTGGTGGAGAAGGTCATAACCTGCAGGAACATAGTGTTATCTTAATCCGTGGTGGTCGTGTAAAAGATTTACCCGGTGTTCGTTATCATACGGTACGTGGTACTTTGGATACAGCCGGTGTTGATGATCGTCGTCAAGGACGTTCAAAATACGGTACTAAACGTCCAAAATAATTAAGAACAACTGTGAATCATTTTATTGTTAATAAAATGCTTCTGAGTAAATCTTAAAGAAATATGAACAGCCTGAGCAGTTCTACTAAGAGTAAAGAGTACAGCCTTGAGCTGTTCTTATAAAAAGTAGACAGCCCTGAGCGGTTCTTGTAAATAGTAATGAAAGCGCATACAGATAAATGTCGGCTGATAGCTTTGACTATCAGCTTTAATCTAAATAACTCAGTTAAATCTACTTTGAATGCCTAACTCACTGCATTTTAAGGATTTTATGAATATTTTGAACTCACCTGTAGAGTGACTACAGGCAAATCCAAAATATTCAGGAAAAACCTTAAACTACAGCAATTTAGTCATTCACGTAACAATTCAACTGAGTTATTTAGGTTCCTGGTGCATAATCTGTAAGTATCTTAGCAGCCCTTAACTAAAAAAATAAAGTTTAGATTTTTTA
>DAOVUE010000076.1 GCA_030632745.1 Pseudomonadota bacterium
CGCACGGTTTGATGGACACCTTAAATTGGCGTATTAAGATGTCAGGTAGGTGTGATGTGGCGCTCTATGTCATCTTTTGTAAAAAGTAATTTTATGCGATAATTAGCAATTAATAATATACTTATTTATAAACCATGGAGTATCAGAATGGACTTTTTTAAAAATAATGTTGGAAAAATCGACCGTATCATTCGAATTGTAGTCGGCGTAATTTTAGTCGGTAATGTCTTTTATGCTTTACAACACCCTGTTGGTTGGTTGGGCGTTATTTTGATTGTGACTGGTATCGTTGGAAAATGTCCTCTTTATTCAATTATTGGTATCAATACTAAATCACTGGCTGAAAAAGCCGGTATTAAATAATTCACACAAAAAAAGGAAATACTATGGAAGCGCAGGGTCTTATTATGACTATCCTGACCGGTGCAATCGCAGGGTGGCTTGCCGGACTGATTATGGGCAAAGGAATGGGCTTTATTATCAATGTACTGATTGGCATCGCCGGTGCGTTTGTCGGCTATTATCTATTCGGCTTAATCGGCTTCTCATTGGGCAGCGGTTTGTTAGGAACTATTATGACCGCAACAGCCGGTGCAGTGGTTTTGTTGTTTACTGCCGGTATTTTGAGAAAATCGCTATCCTAGCTTAAATTGTTTTCATTATAAATAATCCGTACTGACGTATTACCGTAAAGTTATTACTCAAAGTTTTGCTTTCTATGGAATACGTCTATTCAACCTAAATTAATACAAAAATCCAAATAACCACAAGGGGATCTTATTGTTATAACCCGTTTCAATATCATCTATAGCCAAATACGCATCTTCTAAACCATCAATTTGTTTATTACCTTTGGATGGACCACCAATTTCAAATAAATATTTTTCATCAATAATAAAGTCAGCTTGATGGTGATAATTAACTTGATGCTTGTATGATAACTGTGATACAAAAAAACTTTCTCTTAATGAGCCAACATCTAAATCAGCACATAGAATTTGAAACAAGTTTGGATTGTTTAACAAAAGTTTGTTTGGTTTTTGAATACTTTTATGTCCGATCCCACCGGATATCAGATGAATTAAACTCCCCATTTTCATATATTGTAAATATTTAGCCAGAGTTGGCCACGATAACCCTGCTTCTGAACTTAGTTTTGATTTACTAATTTCATAAGGTGACGTACGACAAAGCATATACAATATTTTTTTTAATTTATCTCTTTTATCAGTATCAATATGATGAATAAAAGATAAATCAGAATCAATAGTGACATTAACCACTTCAAGTAATCGTTTAGGATAATCAGCGATAGATTCCTTATAAAAAGGATAAGCACCATATTCAAGATACTTCAAAAACATCTCAATCGGCTTTATTTTTCCCACAACATCGAGCACAATATCTTCGTGATCTTGTAATATATTATTAAGAGAATAAGGATTGAAATGTATTCCGTTTAAGGCTATAAATTCCCTGAAAGATAAAACTGGCAAGCTATAAATAGTAGCTCTTCGGGAAAGATCAGCAGATCCATGATTAATAATCATGGCAGAAGAACCGGAAAAAATCAGTTGGATATCCAGATAGTCATAAACAGCTTTTACATGTTTGGAAAAATCAGGTGTTTTATGTATTTCATCAATTAGAAGCAGTTTTCCACCGCGTTTTGAAAAATTATCTGCCAACTCATACAGGTTTATGTCAATCATAGCCGGATGATCACAAGTTACATATAATATCTGTGAGCTTTTATATTTTGTTGTTTTTGCATACTGATGTAAAAGAGTGGTTTTTCCCGCTCCTCTCCCACCATTAATACCAATAATACGGACATTAAAATCAATTTCTCCATATAAAAAACGTTTAAATGGAAAGCTTTTTTTTGCTAGAAACTGCTTGGACAATTTGCTCAGTATAGAATTCATATCACAGTCTCTCCTTTTTTACTAGGTGCCCTTGGGGTAAAATAAAGATAATAACAGACTAAAGTATAAAATGCATTTTATAGTTTCATAATTAAAGTATAAAATGCATTTTATACTTTTAGGTACTTGCAAAACTCCCCCTCTTTATTACTAGGTGCCCTTGGGGTAAAGAGGGGTTAGGGGAGATTTTTTTAAAATAATAATCATAAAGTTAATAAACCCCCTCTATCCCCCTTCGCCTCGTGGTGCCTACTTTTGGTAAAAAAGGGGGAATTTTTGTTAGAAAAACATCATAATTCAGTTGTTTTGTATAGCAAGATCTTCTTCCACATACCTGAGAATAGCCTCAAGTAACACTTCACGGGGATACTCATTTTTATTAGCAAAGGTTAAACGGTTTAGATAGATTTGTCGTGCAACCGGAATTGACATGGCCCAGTGATCGGCATTCACAAAAGCCAGCAGTTTAGAATTTGGAATTAACTGGTGGTAAAAAATAAGCTGCCCGTCATTTCTGGGGTCCACAGCGGCTAATTGTTGATAGGCTGACTTCAGGCCAAAGGATATTTTATCCGTTTCAGGGTAGGAGATAATAGAATAGTAACGAATATTCTGTGGTAGAGGATTATCTGCAAGCCATTTTTTTCTTGTTTCTGTGTGCAGGCTCTCAATGGCCTTTTCATCTTCAAAATTACAGCCGGACATGGGTATATAGGCCAGCAGATTTAAGTGGGATTGTCTGGTATTATCGGCTAACGGCGATCCGCCTATTGCCCCCGCAACACTAACCACTGCAGCCACTCGTTTCTGCAGCTGCGGATACTTTGCTACAGCATACAATATATCTGCCGCACCTTTAGAATAACCAATTAGAATAATGGGACGTTCTTTGTCCTGTTCAGGCAGAGCCATTATAGTATTATTTATTTGCTGAGCATTATTTTGCGAACCGGACAGGCCGCCGACTTCAAATAGACGTACATCAAACCCCTGTGTTAAAACATGCTGCGGACCTGAGTTGTCATTATTCATCAAGTGTCGAACACATTGCCAGCCCACACCGGGAACCAGTCCGATAATAAATTGTTTATCTGCAGCATCAAGATTCACTGCAGCGGGAATGTGTTTGGGTTCCTGTCCAATGGCTCTCAGAGCATTGTCACATGAATCATAATCCGGTAAATTACTTCCATGCTCATGCAAAATAGCACAGAATATTTCCCTAAAACGCGCACGGGCATCGATAAAACCTAAACCATCCTGCTGCAATAATTCAAGTGCTGCACTATTTTCTGTAGAGGAAATCAGCGTTTTGCTGGTACACGAAAGCAATGCAAAGAAAAAAAGTATTATCCCTAATTTAATCAAATTCATTTACCATAGTGATTGTTGTGCTTTGTTTTATAAGCTATCAATTACAATAGGTACTTGATACTGACTCGTGTTTCATGCCTGCTGCTGAAACGCTGCTTGAGTTTTTCTTTGAGTAGTTGTAATTCTTCATTATTTAATGCTTTTTTCAGCACGATGGTGATATTAATAATCTGCTTATTATTTTGATATTTAACCGATGCCGTTTCAATTATAAGCGGCTTTTCATTAATAATAATCTGCTTATTCAGTAAACTTTCAGTCAACTGAAAACGCTGCAGACTATCGGTATAAGATCGATACAGCGGGTAGCTTAATAAGGCCAGTATAGTAAAGATTAACAGGACTCTTTTCTTGCTTTTTACCGTATTGGAAAAGCCCAAAAACTGGAAAGTGAGAACCGCCGCAACCATGATGCCGAACAGGTTGGTCACAAAGAGCAGAAATGCACCTTCAAAAATATATAATTCTCCCCTGCCCAGACCAATTCCAGCCGTTGCCAAAGGAGGAACCAGAGCAACGGCAATGGCAACTCCGGCGAGATTGTTCAATAATTCTCTATGCGACTTACTATAAGCTGCAGCTATCCCGGACAAGACAGCAACTCCCAGGTCAATTAGATTCGGATGTATTCGTGCCTTGATTTCATAGCTCAATTCCATCTGAGGTAAAAGTAAAGTCAGAATGCTCGAAGCCAGCAAAGTCAGACTGACACCCAAAGCAATTTTTTTCATCGATTGACTGATTAACTTTTCATCCCCTCTAAGCAATCCCATAGCATTTGAAATAATGGGCGACATCAGCGGTGCTAACAGCATCGCGCCAATTACTACAGCAACACTATTGGCAAATAAACCCAATAATGCCAATAAGGTACTTAACAGCATCAAAACAATATACAGCGAATCAATTTTTGCATCGCTGCGCAATTGTAAGAACAGATCTTTAAATCGATCTTCAGAAGCAAATGAAAAAAACGGCAGAGATTGATTTAGGTATTTAATTCTTTCTTTCTCATCAGGCAAATTATCGGTGCGTATGACTTCTTTGTCAGTGACTAAAAGCGGATTCAATTCCCAGAATTCATCTGCCGCATTGATTTTGACGGCATTTTTGATCACCTGAAAGTGCAGAGGAAATGTTGTAGTGTTTATTTCATCCAGTTTAACCTGAGGCACTTTACCATCCAGAGCTTCAAAGCTCAGTTGAATCTGGCTGCTTTGTATATTGGACACACCATGGGGCAGGGTATTTTCTTTATTAATATGGCTAATTAAGGACAAAAGAAATAAAAAATATTCTATTGCAGAATAGGGAGAAATGACTACCAGTAATAACTTATCAGAACGCATAGAACTACTATGATGTAAATTTCCAAGCAAGTGACTTTTTCGGTTTTGATTCACTATAAATACGCCGCTGGCCACACTTTTTATTTGTTTTCCTTTTTCAGTTTCAATACTTATCTTATTCATTGATAATCTGAAAAACTGCTTTATGCCTAAGAGAATATTCTTAATAAAAGCACCTGCTGATGAATCAGAATGCAAAGATTCTAATAAGGGTATTTGACCAACAACTGCTTTAAACTGAAATAACTGACCATTACATTCCAGTAAATTAATCGCTTTAGTATCATCTCTTAAAGCAATCTCAATATTGTCTGCTACTGATTCAGACAAGCGATAAGCACGACTGAGCAGATTTTGCGACTCCAATGGTAAAAAAGCCAGACTGCATTGCTGCCCGTTAGCACTATGACGACAGGCAAATTCCAGCAATTGGTTAATTGACTGCATACTGCCGGAAACAAGCAAATGACTGGCTGAAATAAGATATTCCAAGGGATCATTGAGGAATACATTTTTCTCTACTGCGGTAATCTCTGTATTAAAGGCATTATTTTTTACCTGTTCAAGCAAATAATCTGACTGTTCGTCATAAATAAACAATGCCTGAGCAAGATATTTCATTAAAAATGATTCCCTGAGGTAACAACGCGTTGACTATTAGTTAGGTAAGTTCTCAATAAATCCATGAGTATCCTTAAAATTATACCGTCATTCCCAAAGTCCCCTGCATTCGCCAGGGGCAGGCTTTTAATCGGGAATCTATTGTTAGATATAGATCCCCGATAAGAGACTTCGGGGATGACGTAAATAGAGAAAAGTTTGCACGGACTTATTGAGAAGTTACTTAGTTAGACTATTCAATTCACCACTGCCCTTGTAATTCAATTTCTGCTGCTTTTTTTACCTTATCCGGATAATCAGTCGATAAAAACCAGATACCTTCCATTTCTGCAGCACTAAGTCCCCTGCGATGAGCCGGCAGGTCAGTTCTCAGTAAAAACATAATGTCACTGCTGACCCAGGGGTGACGATACCAGTAATGATGGCCTGCAATATTAAACTGACGTGTTTCCTGTCCCATGGAAATATCAATAATTTCTACATTAGACAAGTGATTGTTAACAATAAACTGTTCTTCAAGCGGTTCAGCATCTGAGGTGCCGGCCCTGAACTCCCCTCCCATAAATAACCGGGAGGCTAATAAGGCATTATCAAAATCAGTAATGGTAATCACAAGCTGTTGTGCTAGCTCACTTATAGCAGTTAATCTGTCAAGAAAAACATCAACCGCAACATCAGCCGCAGCAAAAACAACCGTTCCCAGTTTAAATTTATCTTTTAATTCGACTGTATTTAAAGAGGCAAAATTGTGTCGCAATTCATACAATGCCTTGGAAGTCACTTTTCCTCCAGCACTATAAGATAGAATATTAATTCGTTTTGCAGTCGTATGTCTGGAAAGAAAAATCAAAAATTGTTTCAACGCAGTACTGGAATTCAAAGCCCGCTCGACATCAGTACCCGTTAGATAGCTCAATATATCCTGATGAGAAGGCCAGTCAAACGCTATCCCGACAAAATCTCTTCCTGAAAAATGATCGATTTCAGCCGTCAGTATTGCTGCACCGGCAAAGTCAGCCTTGGTTCCATGCACAAAAAGCATAATTTCTTTATCAACTGCTTTACTGAGTTCTTCATTGATTAAATTGATATAGTTCTGTTGTTCTTGTGTTAGATCTGGTGTTAGCTCAGGAGTCAAACGATCTGTTTTATTGGATTCAGCAGGCAGTTCAGCAAGTTCAATAATCTCGTCCAAAGTTAAAATCACCTGCTTATCCTGCTCACTCTGCTCTACATATGAAAGTGAAGCCGTGCGCAGATCATCCCAACTGGAATTCTGATCACCCATGCGAATAATAGCCTTACCTAAATGAATATCTGCATCATAGTCATTACCATAGGCCAGTTTATTTTCACTATAAACAGGTATTCTGTTGGTTGCGTAAAACACCTGAGTCAGTGTTTTTTTATGCTCTGAATTAAGATGTGCAAATGGATCAATGCTTAAACCCTGATAAATAACCGGGGTAGGCATTAAAGTGTATACTTCATGAGAACTGCACCCGCAGAGCATCACAGCCGCTAATATAATAGTGGTTAAAAGTTTGCCACAGCCATATTGTTTTATATTGTTCATAATAAAAATTTACACTATTTATCCGAAAATAGAAAGCATAGAAAAATAAATGTTCATAGTGTGAACAAATATCCAGTATCAGTAAAAAATAAAGTTTATACTTCAACTAAGTGGAGATGCTAATGACTGACGAAAGCAGCGCTCGTTCTATAGGTAGTTATTCAGACTATCTGGTTAATGATATTAATCAGAGTAGTATTCCAACTGCGGTATATCAAACCGTTGACGATTCTTTTGTGTCTGAAAAAACATCCAATACTGCAACTCTTACTACAACTCTTACTACAAAACTTGCAGATAAACTTGAACAACTAAGAGCATCAGTTTCACTCATACTGAAAGATA
>DAOVUE010000264.1 GCA_030632745.1 Pseudomonadota bacterium
ACGGCTAATTGAAGACAGTTAACCGCATTGTCATTTCCTGAAGTTACCTCCTGGTAAACACTCCCAGTAATTAAACATTTTTCAAATAATTGATTTAGTAATCTCAGTTGATCTATTTTGCATAATGCAATAATAGGTCCGGCATCGGGAATAATACATTTCATAGCGATGAAAATGTATTCACTTCATCAAGCAATTCCTGGGTATCCTGGTCAGCTGCAGGTATTCCAAACCTGGACATTAACTGAAGGAAGGAGGCTAAGGACATTTCAGCCATTTTTGCCCCTTTAACCTGAGTAATTACATGATTTTCAACTAAATTTAATGCCAGAGCACGTGAAACACCTTCACCAAGCATCCGTTCATCAAACGGTATGGCAACTTTTACTGGTTTGCCATGTGAGGTAATCACTGAAACAGAGTCATCTGCTAAAAAATGGCTGTCTCGTAATTCTCTGGCTGAATAAGTTTTAATGGTCATAAGCACCTCCTGTTTATGATTATAGCTTAAAAGTGTCACACATGTGACACTTAAAATATTTTTCAGAGGAAATAGCTAAGGCCAAATTTATCTGATAGCTTTAAAACGGTGTTGTTTAATGCTCTCTGTATCTTTTTCAATCCAGTACTTGATGTCCTTTTTCCTGTCTTCTTCGGTTTTTAGCTGCCATTGTGAAAGCAGGGTGTCTTTATTGTATAAGTAGGCTTCTTTGATCAGCTGCTCAGCATTTTCCGGTTCCTCAATCCAGGGCACATCATCAAAATAGGATTTCGGTGCCTTAAAGTGAAAATCAGTGGTAAAGGTATTTAAATGTTCAATCCAGTCCTGTTCAATGGATTTATCACCTGTTGTTACATTGTTGAATGCATATTTAAATGAAGGTCTGAAATCTTTTGAGCTTCGTCGTCTTCCAGAACTTTTTGTACCTTTATTGACAAGCACTCTATCCTGATAGAGCGAACGGTGCTCCCCAAAGGGACGAATTGAATCAATCTGAGAGCCGACAAGATTCTCATATTGACAGCGATAATAGGCCGCATAAATATAACGCTTATCATCAGTGAACACATCTGCGTAAGTTCCACCCATAAGATTAGCCTTATCACCCGGCTTTTTGAGTAACTCAATAATTGGCTGATACTTCTCCCGAGACGATGAATAATCATCGGTTTCAAATTTATATTTTGCTGAAAACATGCCACCCTGTTTTTTTAATTGACCTAAATAGCTCATACTGGTATTGATTTTTGGGCCCAGTGTATTCGTGCCTGTGGTTTCAACCATCTGGGTTAAAAAAGACAATCTTTGCCAGGACATATTGGCTGATTTATAAGCATGAAAATCAACTTTGCTGGTGCTGGCAATAAACATAAATTCAACGGGTGTATGCCAGTCAAAATTATCGATATTTAACGTGACACCCACTGCTGACAAATGCATCTTTAACGTTTGATTAAAGGCATTATTCATATCATCTTCAAATAAATCACTGGGGCAAAGATAAACACTTTTTTCACCTCCAATTCGGATCATCATCATCAGATAAGTCGAGTCTTTATCAAATAAAACGGGATAAACGGCATCTCTGGAACGGCTTTTTAGAAAGGGACCATAGAGAAACAGGACATCATCCTGCCAGCTGTATTTTTCTTTATATCGAGCCCGACGTCCTCTTTTTGTTTTATGAAAATCTCGATTGGAAGGCAATGGTGTTCTTGCCTTAACAGTCACATCATATTCGCCATCCGGATCATCTTCCGGCCCTGCAACTCGAATAGTATGTTTTGAGTTTTCATTATCACCAATGCGGACAACAAATTCATAGGTCATATCTGTCAGGCCACCCAGACGCCAATAATCATAGCCTTGTTCAAAGCCTTCGGAGTTCTGGAACTTGTCAGGCACTGAAAATGGCAGGTCGTGCCAGTCAAGACGTGTATCAGTTGCCATTGGCTTAGTGCCGCAAAAGGTGAGTCGCCCAAATTGATAAATAGGGTGAACCACACAGCCTACTCGTCCTTGGTAATTTTGTTCACTGCTCAATAACTCACTTGCAACCAGTGGACGCATCAGCGTTTTGTAGACCGGACCATCAATGTTGTACCAGTCTGTTCTTATTAACTGGATACTGGCAGGATAAACACCCTGTCTGCTCACTTTGTCCTCTTCGAGGATCACCAGAATCCGGATCTGATCCAGCGGCGATAAGGCTTGTTCTTCACCATCTCGTGTACGCCAGTCACTCAGAAGCTGCCAGTCATTTCTATCTTTTGACTTCTGTCCACGGGCATATATCGCAGTGTGCTGATAAACATCATCATCAAGAAAGTCAAAATTAGTGGCGAAACTTTTGGCAAAGTGATCAAAATTATCACTACTGAGATGATGGATGGGGAAACAACTTTGAAAATCAGCACGCTCATGTTTTGCGGTCGTACTGGTCGCAAGAGAATAAGCATGTTCGGCTGTTTCTCTAAAGTTAATCAGAGCATCAGCAATGTCAACTTCTTTAACGTCTTTCTGGTATACGAGCAGGGCAATATTTTCAAGGAAGCTTAAGGTTTTTTTATCAGGTGTATTCGTTAAATGAAAGTCTTTATCAAAACCAAACCAGCTATGACTTTCTTCACTGACCAGTCCGGCACTGTTTATGGCATAAGTCCAGTATTCATCCATCGTGAGTGGGAATGTATTTCTTAGAGGAAATAACCATTTATCATTCAATAAATAATTTTCGATATAAGCCGGTATCTGGTATTTTTTAAAACGGGCAAAATAATCTTCTTCATCTGAAGCACCAATGGCAGCTCGTGTGAGCAAACCAATAAGACCATTAATGGCTTCTGCTCTGACCCGAAACTGGGTTTGCAGATAAAGCATATTGGCATCATTTTTTTCTGCTTCGAATGTCTGACGCAATAATATCTGATTAGCATTTGAACTGCTATGATATGATTTGAGCTGCTGGTATTGAGCAATTTCCTGCTGAAAAAAATGCTCAAACATCACATCATCAATCAGAGCCAGACCATTTTTGACCAGACCATAGGTGACCGTAACGGCTGACAGCAGACGCACATAGGGATGTGCCGCCCCTGTTGCTAATATCCAGTCCCAGGCTTTAGCAGACAGAGCGGCTAAATTTTCATCATGTCCCTGTTTTGACATAACGCTTGCATGCCGAGCCTGTTCCAGGCTTGATATGCCCTCCCGGCTGGGCTGGTAATGATAAGTTCCTATGTATTTGACCACTGCAACAACACGACGGGAAGCAGCATGATCAGGCTCCTCTTGTTCATTGTATATCAGATTATTTTCGCCAAGGCCAGTGACCTTAATGCGTGCTTCATCAATACTAAAAGCAGTTGTCAAGTATTTCCTGACAGCCGCTGCACGACGCTGAGAAAGGTTAAGATTATATTGTTCTTTACCCACGGGATCGGTGTGTCCCTGAAGCACTATTTCAACTTCAGGGTGTTCGTGCATTAAATTAACCAATTCATTAATGGCCGCGCTCTCTGATAATTGTTTGACTTCCTGAATGTATTCTTTTTCTACACTGTCTTCTGAACGACTGATTATTGACGTTTTTTCAATAGTTATAGCTTTATCTTCCACATTGATTTTATCAAAATCAAAGAGAATTGTCAGGCTCAGCTTACCTTTTTCATTGGGTTTAAACGTGGAGCTGCTTAATTGTGCTTTTTTATCATCCCATTCGCTGATCTGCTTATGATAATCCATAAAAACATCATGATGCTGTTTCT
>DAOVUE010000388.1 GCA_030632745.1 Pseudomonadota bacterium
ATTCATCTGCAGCAATAAAAGGTGTTAAAGACGCTGCATGCAGCGTCTCTACGGTTGTTGTGTGAATAAACTAAATAAATGAGGTGTCGGAGTCAAATGGCATTAGTACTGAGTTTAATACCCTCAAGTGGCACCGAGGTAGACATTCAGTCGGTGTGCCATTTGACTCCGACACCTGACTGCTCTTGCTCTTCACGCCTCCAGAGAGGGAATGACGTAGAAGTACTTTGGTCTGTCAGTGATGTTCAGGGGGCTTTATAAGGCATGGATGCCGCAATTGAGCGGGCCATGGATGGCCTTGCAGCGTCCCCATGAAGATCAACTGACAGACCAAAGTGCGTTTTTAATCGCACCATTCCCGAACGCCCCCCTTTAGCATTTTTGCAAAACTCTTCCTGCAGCTGCAATGGTGGCATCAATATCATCATTAGTATGGGCGGCAGAAACAAAGCCGGCTTCAAAGGCGGAAGGGGCAAGATATATGCCTTCCTCTAACATACCATGATAGAACTTTTTGAATAGTTCCTGATCACTTTGAGTGACTTGAGCAAAACTTGTAATTTTCTCTTCATTACTAAAGAACAGGCCGAACATACCGCCTACCTGGTTTGAAGTCATAGCAATGCCTGCTTGTTTGGCTGCAGCAACAATACCATTGACCAGACGTTTGGCTTTTGCATCTAATTGTGCATGAATATTGCCTTGCGAAAGCAGTGTAAGAGTGGTTAAGCCTGCAGCCATGGATAATGGATTGCCGGAGAGTGTTCCTGCCTGGTAGACAGGTCCTAAGGGTGAAATCTGCTGCATAATTTCTTTTTTACCGCCAAAGGCTCCCACAGGTAAACCACCGCCAATAATTTTTCCCAATGTAGTGAGATCGGGTGTAATGCCGTAATAAGTTTGTGCGCCGCCGCTTGAAACACGAAAACCGGTCATAACTTCATCAAAAATCAATACGCTGCCAGACTGATCACAGACTTCACGTAATGTTTCAAGAAATCCAGCAACGGGTGGAATACAATTCATATTTCCAGCCACAGGCTCAACAATAATGGCTGCAATCTGATCGCCAATATCAGCAAAGACTTCCCTGACCTGAGCACTGTCATTATAAGTGAGAGTGATGGTATGTTGTGACAGGGAAGCAGGGACGCCGGGAGAGGACGGCACACCAAAGGTGAGGGCTCCGGAACCCGCTTTGACCAGTAATGAATCAGAATGACCATGATAACAGCCTTCAAATTTTACAATTTTATCCCTTCCTGTATAACCGCGAGCCAGACGAATGGCACTCATAGTGGCCTCAGTACCGGAACTGACCATGCGTACCATTTCAATAGAAGGCACCAGACGACAAACCAGTTCCGCCATTTCTGTTTCAATTTGCGTGGGAGCCCCGAAACCCAATCCATGAGCCGCAGCTTCCTGAACCGCCCTGACTACCTGAGGATGAGCATGGCCCATTATCATCGGTCCCCAGGACGCAACGTAGTCGATATAGCGATTATCATCTTCATCGTAGAGATAAGCACCTTCACCTTTTTTAAAAAAAACAGGATCACCGCCAACACCTTTAAATGCCCGTACCGGGGAATTTACTCCGCCTGGAATGGTTTTTTGTGCCTGTTGAAATAGATCATGTGAATGGCTCATAGTGCTCATAGTGGTAGTTATCCTGTTGATTTAATATTTTAGGAATGAGGCTTAAATTGTGACGGCTTAAAGAGTGCTTGATAGGCTTTAGCGGTGTTCATTATTTCCTGCTTATCATGAAATAGAGAATGAATTACTGCAATAGCATCAGCACCATGTGATATTAACTGCCGGGCATTATGGAGGGTGATTCCACCAATTGCAACAATAGGTACACTTAAATGCCTGCTTGCCTGATCAAGCAAGCTTAATTCTGCCTGCAGGGCATGGGGCTTTGTTTGTGACGGGAAAAATCGCCCGAAGGCCACATAGTCAGCTCCCAGATTTATGGCATCTTCAGCATTTTTCAGCTGGTTGTAACATGAGACTCCAATGATTGCATGCGGACCTAGTTGCTGACGTGCATCTGCTATTTTTCCATCAATCCTGCCGACATGATCACCATCGGCATTGACCTCCCTGGCCAATACCGGATCATCATTAATAATAAACAGCACATGATGCTGCCGGCAAAGGCTTCTTATCTGACGAGCCTGTTGGTATTGCTGTATCTGTGAGGCTGATTTATTTCGATATTGGATTACTTTTGCACCACCAAGAATTGCAGCCTCTACTGCAGTGAATAAGTCATTGTCTGCTATTAATTCAGCATCGGTGATGGCATAGAGTCCCTGAATAAGTCAGGCTTTATTTTTCTTTCTGTCACTCACTTTCTTTCCTTATATTGTTTCAC
>DAOVUE010000230.1 GCA_030632745.1 Pseudomonadota bacterium
CAGCCGCTGGAATATTTTTATAATCATCAATGGCATTCTGATCCTCCCCCAAGTGCAATATAATGCTAAAGAATATTAGCTGCAGGTCGATAATAGTGTTATCAATGTCATAAATCAGTCATAAATCAGATACTATAATGCTCAGCGTCCTGAATCAGTTAACTGCTTATTTTGAACAGAAAAAGGGTTTCAAACCTAATTTGTTGTATATTAATACGCAACAATTAGAGCAGTTAGAAGATCAGCTGTCAGAAGCAGATATTGAGATACTGTCTCAGCTTATCGGTATGGAGATTGTTATTGTAGAAAACACCTCAGCAGCTCATGTATCATGGGCTCAGATTCCCTGGAAGCACTCAAAAACAGCTTAAATGAGTCATTTTCCTGATTATTATCAATTAGTCCTTGCTAAAATTCTCTAATTCGGGCACTATTCATGCCTTTATAATTTGACCACTTTATTAATATTGTTTCTATTATCTGTAGATAACCCGGAAATTGATATTATTTGGGCTCTTCACATTATTTGTAAGTATAGAAATTCAGCAATTTAGCATTAATATAGGTTTTTTTGGTAATTAGATATGGCAAAAGAAGAAGGTATTGAAATGGACGGCACTGTGATTGACACACTGCCCAACACAATGTTCAGAGTGAAACTTGAAAATGATCACATAGTAACCGCTCATATTTCCGGAAAAATGAGAAAAAACTATATCCGTATTTTAACGGGTGATCAAGTTACTGTTCAGTTAACACCTTATGACCTCAGTAAAGGTCGTATTACTTATCGGGCTAAATAAGCACCAGCAATAAATAGAAAAGGGGTTGCATATCAACCCCTTTTCTATTGGTAATGTTAATGTACTTTGTCCGCAGTCCCTACTTCGCTCTGCAGATCAAATTTAAGTTTGCCATTTTCTTCTGAGACAGTCACTTTTCCTCCATGTTCCAGTTCACCGAACAGCAGAGCCTCTGCCAATGGCTTCTTTATGCTTTCCTGAATAAGACGAGCCATTGGACGTGCACCCATTTTTTCATCATAGCCGTTTTCAGCTAACCATTTTTTAGCATCTGAGTCCACATACAGTTCCACTTTCTTTTCTGCCAGCTGGGTTTCCAGTTCAAAGATAAATTTATCCACCACTTGCTCCATCACGCGGACGGATAATGAATCAAACTGAACAATAGCATCCAGGCGATTGCGGAATTCCGGAGTAAAACCACGTTTAATAGCTTCCATTCCATCACTGGAATGATCCTGCTTGGTAAAACCAATTGAAGAACGGGACATCAGCTCAGCACCGATATTGGTTGTCATAATAACAATGACATTTCTAAAATCAGCTTTACGGCCATTATTATCTGTTAATGTACCATGATCCATAACCTGCAGCAGCAGGTTAAAGACATCAGGATGTGCTTTTTCAATTTCATCCAGCAGTAAAATTGAATGCGGCTGCTTGTTAATGGCTTCTGTCAGTAAACCGCCCTGATCATAGCCGACATAGCCGGGAGGTGCGCCAATGAGTCTGGACACTGTATGACGCTCCATATATTCCGACATATCAAAGCGAATCAATTCAATGCCCATTAATTTGGCTAATTGTTTAGAGACTTCGGTTTTACCCACACCTGTCGGCCCTGCAAATAAGAAGGAACCAATGGGTTTATCATCCCGGCCAATACCTGCACGAGACATTTTAATGGCATCATCCAGAGTTTCAATCGCTTTGTTCTGACCATGAATCACCAGTTTAAGATTACGAGCCAGTTTCTTCAGTGAATTTTTATCACTGCTGCTGATAGTCTTGGGGGGAATGCGCGCTATGACAGCCACTATAGCTTCAATATCTTTCACACCAATGATTTTCTTGCGTTTGGATGGTGCGTGAAGCTGTTGATTGGCTCCGGCTTCATCAATAACATCAATGGCCTTATCGGGTAAGCGGCGTTCATTAATATAGCGTTGTGACAAGTCAGCCGCACTGCGTAAGGCCTGTTTGGTATATTTGATGTGGTGATGATCTTCAAAGCGAGAGCGCAGGCCCTCTAAAATATGAAAGGTTTCATCTGCTGAAGGCTCTGAAATATCCACTTTCTGAAAACGTCTTGCCAGGGCATGATCTTTTTCAAAAATCCCCCGGTATTCCTGATAAGTCGTTGAACCAATACAGCGCAAATCACTGGTAGACAAAGCGGGTTTAATTAAGTTCGAAGCATCCATGGCACCACCGGAAGCCGCACCGGCACCAATAATAGTATGAATTTCATCAATAAAAAGTATTGATTCAGGTTCATTTTTTAATTGATTTAGTACTGCTTTGAGTCGTTTTTCAAAATCACCACGATATTTTGTTCCCGCCAGCAAAGCTCCCATGTCCAGAGAGTAGATAACATTCGCTTTAAGCACTTCAGGGATTTCATCATCCACTATTTTTTTTGCCAGACCTTCTGCCAGAGCTGTTTTTCCAACACCCGCTTCACCCACCAGTAAGGGATTATTTTTTCTGCGCCGGCAAAGAATCTGAATGGTACGATTGATTTCTTCTTTTCGACCAATCAGGGGATCGATTTTTCCATCCTGAGCACGTTTGTTCAGGTTCACCGCATATAAATCTAATGGCGTTTGGGGCGCTTTAGCTTCTGCTGCTGCAGCATTGCCATCATGGCCGGATTCACCCTCTTCCATACCCGCATTGCTGTCATCAACCTTACTGATACCATGGGAAACATAACTGACTACATCCAGACGTGAAACATCCTGTTGACTCAATAAATAAACAGCCTGTGATTCCTGTTCATTAAAGATTGCCACCAGCACATTAGCACCATTCACTTCCTTCTTACCCGATGATTGAGCCTGGAAAATCGCACGTTGCAGAACACGCTGGAACCCCAGTGTAGGCTGCGTATCACGTTCATCGATATCAGCAAGTACAGGCGTGGTTTCATCCAGAAACGCCATCAGCTCATTACGCAGCTGCAGCAAATTAACTGAGCAGGCAGCCAGCACTTCCTCTGCAGCAGGATTGTCCAATAGAGCCAGCAATAAATGCTCAACTGTCATAAACTCATGGCGCTTTTCCCGGGCATCTTTAAAGGCCAGGTTGAGTGTAAATTCAAGTTCTTTACTTAGCACAATTTTGTTCCTTACTTTATTCTACTGTTTTCGTTCTGCTGCTTTTTATCTGTTGCTTTCCATCTACTGCTTTCCATCTACTGCTTTCCATCCGGCTTAATCAACTTCCATAGAGCACATCAAAGGGTGATGATGTTCTTTGGAGTAATTATTGACTTGTAGAGTCTTTGTTTCAGCGATATCCCTGGTAAATAATCCACAATTACCTTTACCGCTATTGTGCACATCCAGCATAATACGGGTTGCTTTGGCTCGATCCATAGAAAAAAAATTCTCCAGAACATGCACCACAAATTCCATCGGTGTATAGTCATCATTATTAATCATAATGCGATACAGTCGCGGCTTTTTTAATTTTGGTTTGGCTGTTTCAACAGCAGTATCGCCCGCATCATGCTCAGAATCTGTTTCATCATCATGGTCATCAGACCATTCATCCGCATTGCTAATATTACTCATAGAGAAAACCCTGAGTTACTTATATTTATACTCATACTTATAAGTGTAGTTAAAACTAAAAAAAAATCTTTAATATGTTATTTTTTTGTATTTATGTCATTTTCAGAAAGAAAATTCAATTGATTATTTATAGTTCTTTATGGGGATTTATTCCCGTATTTCAAGCATTTTAGACTTTGTTTCCAGACAAATACATTTGGCATTTTGAACATATTCACCTAAAATACAAGCAAATAACTAATCCCCTTACCCTGGGAACTAAATTAGATCAGAGTCTATGAATAAGCAATTATTTTCTTCAGCAGAACAATTTCGTCATATTTTTGAACAAGGTCTGGTGCAACTTCTTGAACATGATGAATTAGGTATTTTTATCCTGGTATTGGCTAATGCCAGCTTTGATCGGCATGTGCATGACTATACTGATAAAGCACTAATAGAAAAATATCGGCAGTTATCAGAAAAATATCAGTTTTTATTACGCGACGGGCAACTGCTCACC
>DAOVUE010000007.1 GCA_030632745.1 Pseudomonadota bacterium
AGAAATTTTTTATCATCCCTATAAGGATAATCCAGAGTATAGTGCAGACCTCTGCTTTCTTTTCGCTGCATTGCACTATTAACGATTAATTCTGCTACCGTGACAAGATTTCTTAATTCGATCAGATCACTATTAATTAAATACTGCCGGTAATAATCATCAATTTCACGTTTAAGTAAATCAATACGCTGCCGGGCTAATAATAGGCGTTTGTTTGTACGCACTATACCAACATAATTCCACATAAAACGGCGTAATTCATCCCAGTTCTGGCTAATTACCACACCTTCTTCAGAACCGGTGACACGACTGTCATCCCATGGAGTTAATATTGCTTTACATTCACAATCCGGTAATTTCTGAGTTATTTTTTTTGCTGCAGCCTGACCAAAGACTAAACATTCAAGTAATGAATTACTGGCCATCCGGTTGGCACCATGCAAGCCTGTAAATGCAGTTTCACCAATTGCATATAAATTATTAATATCAGTTTGACCGTCCAGGTTAGTCATAATGCCGCCACAGGTATAATGTGCCGCCGGTACAACAGGGATGAATTCTTTTGTGATGTCAATGCCAAATTCAAGACATTTTTCATAGATAGTAGGGAAGTGGCCTTTAATAAACTCGGGTGATTTATGTGTAATATCAAGAAAAACATAATCTGAACCAGTACGCTTCATTTCATAATCAATAGCCTGAGCAACAATATCTCGTGGGGCCAGTTCCTCTTGAGCATCAAATTTATGCATAAAAGGAGTACCATCAGGAAGTTTTAATTTGGCTCCTTCACCGCGTAGAGCTTCAGTAATTAAAAATGACTTAGCTTTCGGATGATACAAACAAGTGGGATGAAATTGATTAAATTCCATGTTGGCAACGCGACAGCCTGCTCGCCAGGCCATGGCTATACCATCGCCTGTTGAACTGTCAGGATTACTGGTATATAAGTAAACTTTGCTGGCACCACCTGTAGCCAGCACTGTGAATTTTGATGAAACTGCAATAACCTGATTGATTTTTGTATCTAATAAATAGATTCCCACACATTGTTTTATTTTTGCTGCTTTATTATCTGAAAGGTTATCTGTTGAGCTATGGCTTCCTATGTTTTGGTGGTGAGGTGATAGGATGAGATCAACTGCTAAATGATGTTCAAATACTTTAATATTTGGATGTTGTGTTACCTGCTGTGTCAATTTATTTGAAATAGCTTTGCCTGTTGCATCTGCAGCATGAATGACTCTACGCTGGCTATGGCCGCCTTCCCGTGTCAGATGATAATTATCGCTATGCTGTTCATAAGAGAATTTCACCCCCTGATCAATTAGCCATTGAATGGCACTTTTTCCATTTTCTATGACAAATTCAACACTTTCTTTATGGCATAATCCGGCTCCGGCATTGATGGTGTCCTGAATATGAGCCTCATGACTGTCATTTATTTCATCTAAAACAGCCGCGACCCCCCCCTGAGCATAGAATGTTGAGCCCTCATTCATAGAACCTTTGGATATAAGAGCTATTTTAGTATGACTATCACCATGAGTGAATTCTCCGGCAAATTCCAGAGCCATGGTTAAACCTGCGGCACCGGTTCCTACAATAATAACGTCAAAACATTCAGTTTTCATAGCTTCCTGATAAGATTAAATTCCTGCACTGCTTTTACTGGCACTGCAGTTTATTATAAACAAAAAATAAATAAAAAGCCTTTAACCCAAATTTTTTAGTTAGAAGTTATAAAAAAACATATAAAACTGAACTTTTAACTTTTTTCCTGGTCTTAGTTTCAGAAGAGACGGAAATTTATATTTTTTTTGTATATAATGACTTTATTCAAACTATACAATTTGATAATTTATTTCTGTATCTTTTAAGTAAAAATGGGTAGCTAATGAGCGATAATGCGTCGCAAAACAGGTTCGATCTGGAGATAGTAAAAAGGGTTCAGCAAGGTGATAAAAACGCGTTTGATTTACTGGTTATAAAATACCAGCACAAACTGGCAAAAGTTGTGACTTCGTATGTTCCTGATAGTGATGTACTGGATGTTGTCCAGGATGCTTTTATTAAGGCTTACAAATCATTAACATTATTTAAAGGTGAGAGTTCTTTTTATACCTGGCTTTATCGTATTGCTGTTAATACAGCAAAAAATTATATCACGGCTCAAAATCGCAGACCACCCCGTATGGATGTTGATGCGCTTGAAGCAGAATTTCATACAGGTGGTAGTGCGTTACATGATCACGCAACGCCTGAAGCTAATATCTCAAAGCAGCAGATTAGTGATTTGATTTCACAGGTTATCAGTAGCTTACCTGAGGAGTTAAAGGTGGCTATTACTTTGCGGGAACATAAAGCAATGAGCTATGAAGAAATTGCTGAAATAATGGAATGTCCTGTTGGTACAGTTCGTTCTAGAATTTATAGAGCCCGGGAAGCTTTAGAAATGGAATTGAAAAAAATCCTGTAGTGTGCAGCATTTAGTTAATTAGTATTAATCAAATTAGAAATTAAATCAGATAGCCTTTAGCCAAACTTGAATTTGGCTGCCATCTTATTTGGTAACATAAAATACCAAATAAGATGGCAGATAACAAAAGTTAGTTAGAAGTTAAAATCAGTGAAATGAATATGTCTTATAAAGAACAAGAAATGAATGAAGTGCTCTCTGCATCTTTTGATGCGGAACAGTCCGATATTGAAACAGAGCAGCTTGTTGATGCATTACTCAATGATTCTGCTTTAAAAAAACAATATATTCGAGCCCAGATAATTGATGATAGTCTTCATCAACAAATATATGACAACTTAATTAATAGTAATTTACGCAGTAAAATAATGTTCTGTCTTGAAGATTTACCTGCCCATTCTGAACAGCCTGTTAACCTTATCGCTCCCAATACTGCAAAACAGCTTAAACTATCATTCACTGATGTAATTTCCGGCTGGATGCAGGAATTACTGCAGGGAATAAGCCGCATGCTGGATAATAAAATTATCAGCGGAGTTTCTGTTGCGGCATCAGTCATGTTTGCTACTTTATTTTCTTTACAATTTTTTAACAGCAATGCAACAAATACTTTGAATAATAATATCGCTACTTCACCACCGATTAAGTCTTCCCTGATTCAGCTTTCATCTAAATTAGCTGAGAAGCAGAAGCCGGCTCCTAAGAAACATATTTATTCAACAACTGAACCAATGAGTAAACTTGAGCTTCAAAGTAGTGATAAGTATAGCGATAAGAGTAGTGACTTGCAGGATGTTCAAAAAAAAACTTATAAACAGGCCACCATTGAAATTAATCAATAATTTCCAATGAACCGGTTGAAATCTAAGTGATAGAAGAACAGGCCAGAGTGGTTTCTGTGGATGAGCAATATGTCTGGGTCGAAACTCAGCGTCAGTCCAGTTGCGGGCACTGCTCAGTAAAAGATGGATGTGGTACGCAGGTGTTAAGTAAGATACTGGGTAATAAACATAGCCGGGTACGCTGCCTGAATTCTTTAGATGCCAGAGTGGGCGAAGACGTTATTATCGGTATTGAAGAGTCTGCTTTATTAACAGGCTCATTTTTATTGTATATACTCCCTCTTATCTTTATGATTGTCTCCGGTGCTCTGGCCGTCACCATCAGTCGCTTTCTATGGCCTGACTTTATCGATCTGTTTTCTGTTGCAGCTTCATTTTCAGGTTTATTTGCTGGACTTTTTTTTTCACGTCACTACGTACAATCGGCCGCTAATCAAAAAAATTATGAGCCTGTTGTTATAAAAATAATCCCCAAATCTTTCACCTTGAATAAATTCAGTAATAAACAGGAAATTTCCTCTAAAGAGATCTAGCCTGGTATGATTTTCAAGTTTTATTATCGTAATAATTGTCACCTCTGTGAAGACATGTATCAGCTGATCCATCCCTATTTATCAACTTATGATATTAAACTTGAAATGTTTAATATCGATCAGGATCCTCACTTAGAAAAAAAATATGGTTTATTAATACCCGTTTTAAGTGATGAACTCAATAATGAGGTGTGTCACTATTTTTTTGATAAACGAAGCTTTGAAAAATTATTACTTGAAAGTAAATGTTAGTATCGCTCTACTTTTAAAGCTTTTTTTGTTATGATTCGTCGCTTTATTATGTATTTAAGGCTGGAAACTGAGTGGCTGAACTAGAGTTTATTCGTAATTTTTCAATTATTGCTCACATTGATCATGGCAAATCAACCCTGTCTGATCGAATTATCCAGATTTGTGGTGGTTTGAGTGATCGTGAGATGCAGGCTCAGGTTCTGGACTCTATGGACATTGAACGTGAGCGCGGCATTACCATCAAGGCACAAAGTGTTTCACTGGATTACCATTCCCGTGATGGTAATACCTATCAGCTTAATTTTATTGATACTCCCGGCCATGTTGATTTTTCTTATGAGGTATCCCGTTCACTGGCTGCTTGTGAAGGTGCATTATTAGTGGTTGATGTGTCCCAGGGTGTTGAAGCTCAGAGTGTAGCCAATTGTTATACGGCCATTGAACAGGGTCTGGAAGTACTTCCGGTATTGAATAAAATTGACTTGCCTGCAGCTGATCCTGATCGTGTTATAACAGAAATTGAAGAAGTCATTGGTCTTGATGCTATAGAAGCACCTCTGTGCAGTGCTAAAACAGGTCAGGGGGTTGAGGATTTATTAGAATATCTTGTTAAACATATTCCTGCACCCCAGGGTGATCGAGATGCCCCTTTGCAGGCATTGATCATTGATTCCTGGTTTGATTCTTATCTGGGGGTGGTTTCACTTGTACGTGTTATGCAGGGTACCTTAAATAGAAGAGATAAAATGCAGGTGATGTCTACCGGTAAAACTCATACTGTTGATGGTCTGGGTGTTTTTACTCCAAAACGTGTTAAAAAGGACTCTTTAACAGCAGGAGAAGTCGGTTATGTTATTGCCGGAATTAAAGACATCTATGGTGCCCCTGTCGGTGATACGCTGACCACAGCCCATAATCCCTGTGACAAACCTTTAAAAGGTTTCAAAGAAATTCAGCCGCGCGTGTTTGCCGGGCTGTTTCCAGTCACTTCAGATGACTATGAAGGCTTACGTGAAGCCTTATCCAAATTAAAACTCAATGACGCTGCCTTGTTTTTTGAACCAGAAGTATCTCAGGCTCTGGGCTTTGGTTTTCGCTGCGGTTTTCTCGGTATGTTACATATGGAAATCGTTCAGGAACGTCTGGAACGTGAATATGAGCTGGATCTGATCACTACGGCACCGACTGTTGTTTTTCAGGTATTGACCACCAAAGGTGAAGTAATCGAGGTTGATAATCCGGCTAAATTACCCGAACGTTCTACTATAGATGAAATTCGTGAGCCGATTATTTCTGCCAATTTATTATTACCACATGAGTATGTGGGTAACGTGATTGGTTTATGTGTTGAAAAACGCGGTGTGCAGAAGAAAATGCACTATGTAGGCAATCAGGTCAATATGACGTTTGAAATGCCTATGAATGAAGTGGTGTTAGACTTTTTTGACCGCTTAAAGTCAGTGAGTCGCGGCTTTGCATCCCTGGAATACCACTTTGTACGTTTTGAAGCCTCTAAATTAGTCAAAATGGATATTTTAATCAATGGTGAGCCTGTTGATGCTTTATCTCTTATTATTCATGAAGATCTTGCGCTCAGCCGTGGTCGTGAATTGACGGAAAAAATGAAAGAACTGATTCAACGGCAAATGTTTGATGTGGCCATCCAGGCGGCTATAGGTTCAAAAGTAATTGCCAGAACCAATGTTAAGGCATTACGTAAAAATGTGACAGCCAAATGTTATGGTGGAGATGTCAGTCGTAAACGTAAATTACTGGAAAAACAAAAAGCAGGTAAAAAGCGTATGAAACAGGTGGGACGCGTTGAAATTCCACAGGAAGCCTTTCTGGCAGTATTACATATTGGTAAAGATTAGCTTAACACTTAATGATTAAATAAGGCATGAGGCAGAAATTGAAATATCCATATAATGTCTTATCCCTAACACTAAAGAGAAAAAAATGGACTTTGATATTGCACTGGTATTGGTAAGTTTAACCTTTGTTTCCGGTATTATTCTGGTAATGGATAAAGTACTCTGGGAAAAGTCACGCCGTATGAAACAAAGCGCTGAAGTGGCTAAAAAAGGTCAGGATATCAGAGATCAGGAAAGAGATGCTCTGCTGGCCGATCCGGTTATTGTGGATTATGCCAAATCATTATTCCCGATATTTTTTATTGTTTTAGTACTACGCTCCTTTATTTTTGAGCCGTTTCGAATTCCGTCTCAGTCCATGATGCCGAATCTTTGGGTGGGGGACTTTATACTAGTCAATAAATTCAGTTATGGTGTTCGTCTTCCAGTGCTTAATAATGAAATTATTGATACCGGTAAGCCTAAAAATGGTGATGTAGCAGTCTTCAGGTATCCTGTTAATCCATCCATTAATTTTATAAAACGTGTTATTGGTATTCCTGGTGATCACGTGGTTTATCGTAATAAAGTACTCTATATTAATGATCAAATCATACCGCAAAAAATGCTGGGCTTTTATAAGGGTGAAGGATCCGGAGTGAAAATGAACGGCGCTCTTTATAAAAATGAAGATTTACTGGGTGTTAAGCATGATATTTTATTAACTCCTAATAAACCGAATATGAGCCACATGTTTTTTTCTCTGTTTTTAAATAATGGTGAAATTGATCTTGTGGTTCCGCAAGGAAACTACTTTGTAATGGGTGATAATCGTGATGAAAGTCACGATAGTCGCTTTTGGGGGCTGGTTCCAGAGGGTAATCTGGTTGGCAAAGCTTTTATGATCTGGTTTAATTGGGATGTAGGACAAGGTTTATTCTGGGAACGGATTGGTCAGTCAATTGACTAAGAGTTATGGAATGATTAAAACGAGCCTTCAGTCCAAATTATCAGATAGAGAGGAAATAAAATGATGGAACGTAATATGAGTTATCACTCATGCATTAAATCACAGCAAGGTTTTACCCTGATTGGATGGATGGTGGTTATTGCAATTTTTTTATTTTTTGCTTATTTAGCCATGATTATAACCCCTTCTTTAATTAGCAATAATACCATAAATTCAATTCTGAATTCTTTAAAGGAAGAACCTGGAATAACACAAAGTTCAAAACGGGATATACGACGTTTGATCGATAATCGACTAATGATTAATCAGGTGACTAATTTAACCACTGAAGATTTTGAAATAATTAAAGAACCTGACAAGGTCATGATCTATATGGATTATGATGATACAATTCATTTTTCTGGTAATGTCTATATTATTATTGAACGTGAAAAATCGGTTGAGTTAATTCGCAATTGAACAGCAATATTAAATTACTCAGCAAGAATTTATCGTATTCCTTTAAGGATCTCAGCCTGTTAAAACTAGCACTGAGTCATCGCAGTATTGGTAAAAATAATAATGAACGTCTGGAGTTTTTGGGTGATTCAGTCATAGGTTATGTCATGGCCGAAGAATTGTATCAGCGTTTTGCCGGTGAAGATGAGGGAAACTTAAGCCGTTATCGTTCTTTGCTGGTTAAAGGAGACACCTTAGCCAGTATTGCGCGTCAATTTGAAGTAGGAAAATATCTCAATCTGGGTGGCGGTGAATTGAAAAGCGGCGGCTTCCGTCGTTCTTCAATCCTGGCCGATGCTATGGAGGCCATCATTGGCGCCATTACTCTGGACTCAGATATTCAACAGGCCAGAAAATGTATTTTGCTTTGGTATAAAGATAAGCTGGATAATATCAAAACACTTGATTTAAAAGATCCCAAAACACGTTTACAGGAATTTTTACAGGCCAAAAAATTTGAACTGCCGCAATATAAAGTAATTTCTATTAATGGTAAGGAACATGCGCAGATTTTTCAGGTTGATTGTTATGTTAAGGAATTAAAACAGATCGTAACGGCAGAAGGGAATAGTCGCCGGCTTGCAGAACAAAAAAGTGCAGAATTGATGCTGGAACAAATTCTGTAAACAACCATATGACAAATAAAGAACTACAATAATGACTACTGCTGACATCTTACAAGCATCACAAGAAAATTATCGCAGTGGTTATGTGGCCATTATTGGACGTCCCAATGTGGGCAAGTCAACACTGCTTAATCGTATCCTTGGTCAGCACCTGAGTATTACCTCAAAAAAACCTCAAACTACCCGTCATCGTTTATTAGGTATTAAAACAACATCTACTGCTCAGGCTGTCTATATTGATACTCCGGGTCTGCATCAAAATCATAAGGGAGCCATGCATCGTTATATGAATCGGGAAGCAATAACGACATTAAACGATGTAGATGTTATTGTCTTTGTTGTGGACCGTATCAAGCTGACAGCAGAAGATGATTATGCGATTGAGTTATTGCAGAAATGCCGACAACCCATTATTCTGGCTGTTAATAAAGTGGATAAAATTAATAATAAAGAATTATTATTGCCCTTTATGGAAGAACTTAGTAAACGGTTAAACTTCTCTCATGTTATCCCAATATCTGCGAGTAAAGGTGACAATATAGATCAATTAGAACATCAGATTGAATCACAATTACACCTTTCAACACCTTATTTCCCTGATCAGCAATTGACCGATAAAAGTGATCGTTTTCTTGCTGCTGAACTGATTCGTGAAAAAATTATGCGTTTATTAGGTCAGGAAGTACCTTATTCTGTTGCAGTTGAAGTTGAAGCGTTTGAGGAAGACAGTACCATTATCAAAATTTCAGCCATAATCTGGGTTGAGCGGGCTAATCAAAAAGGTATTATTATTGGTCATAAAGGGCAGCAATTAAAAGACATTGGCATGCAGGCCAGAGTTTCTATGGAATCCTTATACGATAAAAAGGTATTTGTTAAATTGTGGGTGAAGGTAAAAGAGGGCTGGTCAGATGATGAAAGGGCACTTAAAAGTTTAGGCTACTACTCTTAATCAAACATGAGTAGCCTTGAGCGAATAAAAAGCTGCCGCTGTCTTATTTGCAGGTGAAGATGTTTGCAAAACGACAGCGGCAAATTCCATGTTTGGCTGACGGCTCTTATCAAGAGCAATAATTTTCAGGATCAATGACATTCAAAAACTATGATTTATTATAAAAAATGAATTCCAGAGTTAAGTTGGATCATCAGGAAGCCGTTATTCTCCATCAGTATAACTATCGGAATTCCAGTCTGATCATTAATTTTTTTCTTAGTGATTATGGTAAGATAAGTGCTGTTGCTAAGGGTATTAAAGGTAAAAGCCTCGGCAAATGTCAGCAAAATCATCCGGCATTATTTCAGCCTTTTCAAAGACTGGCGGTTTCTTTAGCAGGAAAATCCGATCTACTCTATCTTAAGAATATTGAATTAAGTCAGCAATACTCTGAAATAAATGGAAAACTTCAGGGTAAATCTTTATATTGTGCTTATTATATCAATGAATTATTGCTGCGTTTATTGCCTTCGCATACAGATTGCAGGGAAATATTCAATTTATATGAATTGATATTAAACTCACTTGTATGCTGTACTGAGACACCTGTCCAGGGTGATCAATCGTTGCTGCACTATGAAGCACCACTGAGATTATTTGAATTAAAACTATTAGAATTTTTAGGTTATGGATTAAATCTGCTGCATGAAATTCAATCCGGTGTTGATATTCTGGCCGATCAGCAATATTATTATATTATGCAAGCCGGACCCAGTAAAAATAAAACTGTTACTGAAAAACAATTACTCATAAACGGCAGCACTCTCATCAATCTGGCTAATGGTAATTTGCATGATAAAAAAACATTACAGCAAAGTAAGCAGCTTTTAAAATTAGCTCTGGCGGGTCATTTGGGTGATAAGCCATTAAAGAGTCGTGAATTATTCAAGCAGCTTTACTCTGTTGTAAAATAAATAGTTAACCAATAGTCAACAAGCAAAAGACAAAGGTAAAATAGTATGAAATATATAATTCCATTAATCTTATTAATTACAAGTCAAAGTGTATTTGCCAATAAATGTGTTACTTTAGTTGAAAAAAAGGATTTTTATGCTGCAGTTAATATCTGTACGGAATTAGCTAATAAAAAGGATGCTAAAGCTCAGTTTGCTCTGGCTACACTCTATTATGATGGAAATGGTGTAATGGAGGATAATACTCAGGCAAGAAAATGGTTCCGTAAAGCGGCTCAGAATAACCATAATCAGGCTCAGTACAATCTTGCGATTATGCAGGCAAGTGGTTTAGGTGGTGAAATAAATTTGCCCGAGGCTCTCGCATGGTTGAAAATTTCAAAAAATAATGGTTATTCAATTGCTGCAGAGGCTATAAAACAAATGACTGCAGAACTCTCTTCGAGTGAAAAAGAGCAGGCAGATAAAAAAATGGCTGAGATAAAAAAAGAATTTAATATTTAAGCGGTATTTGTAACGGGCCGACCGTAACGGATCGAAGTTACGGCTGTATAGTTATGTTTTTAATACAGCCGTTGTTTTTTCTGGTTTTTTACTTTTTCTATTTTAACGATACAAGTATCAGAAAAAATATCCTGCAGGCTGCGCTTTTTCTTATCAATTAAAATCCATAGAATACCTGAAAATCCAATAAGAAAAACGCCATATAAATAAGGTGGTTCAATAATTTGTGCTTTTGACAGTCTGGAATATAGAAATAAAGCTGCTACCCAGGGTGTGCCTGCAATTAAAAATCTTAGTAATGACTGTGTCCAGTTAATAGCCTTACCCTCAGTTGTCTGCAGCCTCAGAGACCAGCTCCTCAAGCCGAGAGTTTGCCCTCCATGTGTCCAGAACCAGGCAAAAAAGAACCAGGTCACAATAAAAAGGTAGCTATAAAAAATAGGGCCGGAAAATTCTGTAGTACTCAAATTATCTTTTTGTGTAGAATCCATTTGAACTATCATTTGTGCAGGAATCATATAGACGATTCCTGCCAGCAGCCACACTGCACACAGCAGCATTGCATCATATAGCCAGGCACCTAATAGCCTGAAAAAGGAAGCGGGGGGAAGACTGTTAGAAGTGTTGGCTGCTTTGATCATAATCTTTATATTATTATTCCGAGGTTTAGCTATGCTTGAACCTAAATTAATCAGTTGAATCGTAGCGAGAAAGGCTAAGGTGCTGTAGATTAAGGGTTTTACTGGTTATTTTGGATTTATTCATACCCCGAGGGCACCTAGTAGTCACTCTATGGGTGAATTCAAAATCTCCAGAAAATCCTTAAGATGCAGTGCTTTAGGCTTTC
>DAOVUE010000367.1 GCA_030632745.1 Pseudomonadota bacterium
GACAATATTAATTATTTTTCAGGGCTTTAATTTCTGCCAAGTCCCTAAGTTGATAAATGATATCCAGTGCTTCTCTGGGGGATAAATTATCCGGTTTAATGCTATTAAGAGGTTTAATTAATTCACTCTCTTCTGGAGCTATAGTAAGGGTATTGCTTTGCAGATTAAGTTACTGTTGTAAACTATTGTTCTGCTCAAAATTGTTCTGCTCAAAATTGCTCTGTTCAGAATCATTTTTTTCCAGTGATGCCAGTTTTATTTTAGCCCTTGCAATGACTTCAGCCGGAACCCCGGCAAGTGCAGCAACCTGAATGCCATAACTTTGAGACGCATGACCTGGTTTCACTTTATGCAGGAAGACAATTTTATCACCATGTTCAACAGCATCCAGATGCACATTTGAAATGCTGGTAAATAATTCGGGCAAATGAGTTAATTCAAAATAATGAGTTGCAAAAAGGCTAAATGCCTGACTGTGACTGGCGAGATAATGTGCTGCAGCATAGGCGAGAGATAAGCCGTCATAAGTACTGGTGCCGCGACCTATTTCATCCATGAGCACCAGACTCTGCGCTGTTGCATTGTGTAGAATATTGGCCGTTTCTGTCATTTCAACCATAAAAGTAGAACGACCACCCGCCAGATCGTCCGATGCACCGATACGGGTAAAGATTCGATCAATAGAACCGAATTGTGCGGCTTCAGCGGGGATATAACTACCGATATGAGCCATCAGAGTCAATAATGCAATTTGTCGCATATAGGTGGACTTACCGCCCATATTAGGGCCGGTAATCAGCAGCATTCTACAGCTGTTATTGAGTTCAATATCATTGGCAACAAATGGACTATCCTGTATCTGTTCAACCACAGGATGACGACTTTGTTTTATAGACAAACATGGATCTGAGACTAATTGTGGTTTGCACCATTGTAAAGTCAATGCCCGTTCAGAAAAATTGTTTAATACATCCAGCACACTGAGTGCCTCAGCACTGGCCTGTAATGCTTTTAATTGGGGTGATAATAAATCAAACAGCTCTTCATAGAGTCTTTTTTCACGCGCCAGAGCTTTTTCATTGGCACTCAGCACCTTATCTTCAAATTCTTTTAATTCAGGGGTTATAAAGCGTTCATTATTTTTCAGTGTTTGCCGGCGTTGATAGTTATCCGGTACCTGTTCAGAATAACTGCGACTGACTTCAATGTAATAGCCATGCACACGATTATAATTAACCTTGAGTGTGGCTATGCCGCTGCGCTGTTTTTCACGAATTTCTAAATCAATTAAAAACTGATTGGCATTTTTTTGAATATTACGCAGTTCATCTAATTGTTCATCATAGCCGGCAGCAATGACACCTCCGTCTCGTATAAGTATGGGAGGGTTTTCAATAACGGCACGATTTAATAAGTCGTATTGTTCGGGAAATGTTGCAATTTGTTGAGCGAGTTGCTTGATTAATGGATCGCTAATGCTAACCAGCTCAGCTTGTAATGAAGGATAAATATGCAGTGAATTTTTTAACCGTTCAAAATCTCTTGGCCGGGCGGTTCTTAGAGCGATACGGGTCAGTACCCGCTCAATATCACCAATTTGTTTCAGTAAGGGCTGTATTTCTTCATAGTGATGGTCTTTTTGTAATTGCTCCACACTTTGATAACGCTGCCTGAGTATGTTCTGATCGCGTAGCGGACGATTTAACCAGCGTCCCAGTAATCGACTTCCCATTGCGGTCGACGTTTGATCTATGACGGCCATCAGGGTATGTTCTCTATTACCACTGAGAGCATAATTGATTTCCAGATTGCGGCGACTGATGGTGTCCAAAATTACAGCACTATTATGTTGTTCAGGTTTCAGACTATGGATATGGGGCAGGGCAGTGCGTTGGGTATTTTGTACGTATTGTAACAGGCAGCCTGCAGCACATAAGCTGCTATGAAACTCTTCGCAGCCAAAGCCGCTTAAATCCTGAGTATTAAACTGCTGATTTAAATTTTGTCTGGCGGATTGTTCATCAAACCACCAGGAGGCTTGCTCAGCAAAAGTAGTTTTTTTACCCAATTGTTGTTGTAATCGTTGTTTGATAGAACTGTCTTCAGTTAATAGTAACTCAGATGGTTTATGACGTTCTAACTCTGATTGTAGTGACTCCAGGCTGGATAGATCTGATACAGTAAATCGCCCGCTGGTGAGATCAAGAATGGCAAGACCATAAGGTTTTTGCTGCTGCTCATCAACAAAAACAGCCGCTAATAAATTATCCTTTCTATCATCCAGTAAACTGTCTTCGGTAATGGTTCCGGGAGTAATAATCCTGACGACTTTTCTTTCCACCGGTCCTTTGGACGTTGCCGGATCGCCAATTTGCTCACAGATAGCAACGGATTGGTTTAACTTAACCAGTTTGCTTAGATAATTATCTACGGCATGATAGGGCAGACCTGCCATGGGAATAGGTTCACCATTAGAGCGGCCTCTGGCAGTGAGTGATAGATCCAGTAGTTGGGAGGCCCGTTTGGCATCATCAAAAAATAACTCATAAAAATCACCCATGCGATAAAACAACAGCATATCGGGAAATTCAGCCTTGATTTTTAAGTATTGAACTATCATTGGCGTATTTTGATTTGTTGATTTCATTAGCTTCTATTGTCTTGGAATGGCTTTATCTAATAATCCTGGGCCAGACGAAAGCCGATAGTACTATCCCTTTTAGTTGCTGTATTCCAGGTGCGGCTCGCTGATATGATCTCCTGATGATTAAAAAACCAGCAGCCGCCCCGTATAACACGGTATTTACAATA
>DAOVUE010000210.1 GCA_030632745.1 Pseudomonadota bacterium
AATGGCTGTCCTGCATTGGTGCTGACATAGAATTCAATACTTTCCATTCCATGCAGTTGAGGTAGTTCAGAATCAATGGCTGATACTCTTATTTCAAAAACACAATGTTCCATTCCAAGTTCATGAATATGTCCGGTGACCTGTTGAGCTAATAGTTCGGCAGCCTTGATGCGCTTCTGAGTCAGTGTTTTTGTGAGTGAAAAATAGTTATCTTTGCACGCTTCAACTTCTTTCAGCAGGTTTTCCAGATGATCATCAGCATGCTCCAGATGTTGCAGTTCTATGCGCAGAGTCTCTATGTGGTTATAAAGTAATTCTGTTTCAACCCGGTGTTTGCGGGATAGATCATAAATGCTTCCAATGCGGCTATCCAGCCATTGCAGACGCTGCGGATCAAGCTCCAGAGAATCAACATAGTGGCGCAGTTCTGAACCGGCTTCGTCAATTTGAATTAAGGCATTATTAAGCATTTCACTAACAGGCATAAGACTATTGTCAATTTTTGTCAGATCATCTAATGCATTGATACAATAATTTATTTGGTGACTGATGCTGTTTTGTTCATCATCAACTAATTGAATATTTACGCTTTGTGAAGTTTCGATTAAGCGGCTGGCATTGCTCAGACGAGAGTGCTCCTCTTCTAATCCTTTGAGTTCATTATCCTGTAGTTCCAGTTCATCCAGTTCCTGTACCTGAAAGCGTAATAAATCCAGTCTGTCATTACGTTCAGTGGTATCCTGTTGGAGCTGCTGATATGCAGAAGATTTCTTTTTCCATTGCCGGTAACATTGATCAACGTCCTTGCGTAATGGATTGAGTTCAGCAAAATTATCCACTAAGAGTCTTTGTTCTTCCGTTTTAAGTAAGGCCTGATGGGTGTTTTGTCCATGTATATTAACCAGTTTTTCACCCAGCTCACGTAATTTCTGCAGGGGAACCGGCTGGCCGTTAATAAAGCCTCTGGAGCGTCCTTTAGCATTGATTGTGCGGCGAATAAGACATACAGTCTCTTCATCCGGCTTATTATCACTATCGTATAGCTCATTGTCTTTGAGCCATTGCTCAACCAGAGGATTATAGATATCAAACTCTGCCGCAATATCAGCACGTTCAGCTCCATAGCGTACGGCCGCCGCTTCTGCTCGATCGCCTAATACAAGTCCCAGAGCATCAATTAAAATTGATTTCCCGGCACCTGTTTCACCTGTTAATACGGTTAAACCGGAATTTAACTCCAGTTCGAGAGAATCAACAACAGCAAGATTTTTGATAGTAATATGATTAAGCATAGTGGCTCAGTTGCGCAGCTTCTCGCCCCAGTGTAACTTGGCTCTGAGAATATTAAAATAGTCATAGCTCTTGGGGTGCAGAACGGTAATATATTTTGGGTGACGCATGATTTTTACATGATCACCCGGCTTCAGGGTAAAATTAATCTGTCCGTCATAGGTGACCTGAGCCTGGGTTGAAAAGCGATCACTGACGACTATATCAATTTCACTATCACCGGATATCACTACAGGGCGGTTGCTCATAGTGTGAGGGCAGATAGGAACTAATTCCATTACATTCAGTGACGGGTATAAAATAGGGCCTCCGCCAGAGAGTGAATAAGCAGTAGAGCCCGTGGGCGTGGATATAATTAAACCGTCTGCATGCATGGAATGCATAAACTTATCATCAATATAAGTTTCAATTTCTATCATACGTGCGACATCCGTTTTATGGATGACTACATCATTAAATGCATTTCCGCCACCAAAATAGTCACCATCACGTTCAATTTCACTAATGATTAAAAATCGATTTTCTTCACTGTATTCGCCATCCCGAATTCGATCGAGTTCCAGGTGGACGTCAATGGCGCATAAATCAACCAGAAACCCAAGATGACCTAAATTGATGCCTAATAAGGGGACTCCAAAACCCACCAGGCTGCGAGCCGCACTGAGAAAAGTGCCGTCGCCGCCGACAATAATAATCAGATCAGAGCGCTGACCTAACTGGGTTTTAGAAACGACTTCTACTTCGCTGCTGAAAATAGGATCACTAAAAACGGCTGCAGTACTATCATCAAGAAGTACATTACGATCTTTAGATAAAAAATATTCATGCAGGCTGACTAATGCATCGCCGACACTGGGATCTGCGTATTTTCCGATCAGACCAATAGTATTAAATTGTCGTTTTTCATCTTTATCGCTTTCCTGATGGCTATTATTGTTATTTTTTTGTGTCATTTTTGCTGCTTAATTAAAATAATTATTAATAAAATTAGCATAAAAATGGCTGAAACAAAATAGAAACTTGAGATTTATAGTAATCTTATGATTCTTAGCACACATTATTATCTTGAAACTCAGGCACTCACCCTTATGTTATGTACATCAATAGCTATTAAAAAAAATGATATCATTGTGAGTAAAAGCCGACAATTTGATGAACGTACAGGTCAGTTGATGAAAGTTCTGGTGGAAACTTATATCAGCGAAGGAATACCGGTAGGTTCTAAATCCTTACTGGAACATTCCGGTTTAAAAGTCAGTTCAGCAACCATTAGAAATATTATGTCTGATCTGGAAAAAATGGGATTGATTCATGCACCACATACTTCCGCCGGTCGTGTACCCACGGTCAAAGGTTATCGGATATTTGTCGATTCATTATTATCTGTAAGACAACCAGACCAACTGCTGTTAAACGAGCTAATCACCAATATTAAAGATAAAGATGAACAAAATAAAATTTTAGAAAATGTTTCTGAAACCTTATCCGATATGACTAAAATGGCCGGTCTGGTGGTTTTGCCTAAAAAAGAACTGATCGCTCTCACTCAAATTGAGTTTATACCTTTATCCAATAATAGAATACTGGCGGTTCTGGTACAAAGCGATAATGAAATTCAGAACCGCATTATACAATTAGAACATAATTATTCAGCTGCTGAACTACAGCAAATGAGTAATTATTTAAACAGCGTGCTGATTGGAAAATCCATTAAAGAGGTTTGTCAGACCTTACTGAAAAAAATGGATAATACACGCCAGAAAATGGATAACATGATGCGTAGAGCCATACACATGGCGACCTATGCTTTTGCAGAAAATGATACAGCCCATGATGATTTTATGATCAGCGGGGAAACGAATCTGATGCAGTATGATGACATCGCCAGTATGGACAAAATGCGCCAGTTATTTGAAGCCTTCCATGAGAAACAACATATCCTCAGCTTATTAAATCATGTCAGTGATGCGGATGGAGTGCAGTTGTTTATTGGCGATGAATCAGCTTATGAACCTCTGGATAACTGCACAATAGTTGCAGCACCCTATCAGATAGAAGGGCAGACCATGGGCGTTCTTGGTGTTATCGGTCCTACCCGTATGGCTTATGATAAAGTCATTCCTATTGTGGATTTGACTGCAAAATTATTAACATCAGCCTTGAATCATGAGAATTAACCCTTATTTAATATGTTACTGAAAATTAAGTTTAAAGTTTGGTTAAACGCTTTGAACTAATAGATACTTTAAACAAGAAAAGAGGCAGGATTTGACAATATGGCCGAACAACAAAATGCTAATGATCAGGTAACAGAAGATGAGATGAAAAATGCCTCCGACACTGCTGCTGAGAGAGAAGTCCCGGAAGCAAATTCTCAAACCAGTGATGATGGCGAAGTGGTGGATGAATTAGCGGCATTAGAAGCAGAAGAATTAATTGCCCGCATTAGAGCTGCTCAGACTAAGGCTGATGAAAATTGGGATGTTGCTTTACGTACCAAAGCAGAAATGGAAAATGTTCGCCGCCGTACAGAAAAAGAAGTATCCAATGCCAGAAAATTTGGTGTAGAAAAACTGGTGAATGAAATTCTCCCGGTAAAAGATTCTATGGAATTAGGTTTGCAGGCGGCAATTGAGCTTGATATTGAAGATGAAGCGGTTCATAAAGTACGCGAAGGTATGGAACTGACTTTAAAAATGATGAATGATGCCATGAGCAAGATTGGCGTGACAGAGGTTCCTGCCGCAGAAGGTGATGTGTATAGTGCCGATCTTCATCAGGCGATGTCTATGCAGGAAGTTCCCGGTAAAGAATCTAATACTATTATAGCAGTAGTTCAGAAAGGTTATAAATTGAATGACCGCCTGATTCGTCCTGCAATGGTTATGGTGGCAAAATAACGGCTATGATGTAATTAATAAGGGGATATTGCTTATAAGACCTTGAAAGACAGGCAGAATAACCCCATAAAATGTAACAATAGAGACGTCAGTCAAATAAAAATCGACGGCTGCGTCGCAGTAAAAAGAATAAATCAGGAGAAACAAATGGGAAAAATT
>DAOVUE010000018.1 GCA_030632745.1 Pseudomonadota bacterium
ACTCAGACAACTTGGGGAACTTTTACCCAATAATCAGGGCTTGATTGAACGTGTTATTACCGTTACCGGTCCCGGTGTCAACAAGCCTGGTAATTATCTGGTTCCCTTAGGCACCCCGATTCGTTTTTTATTAGATTATGTTGGTTTTTCAGGTAATGCCAATCATCTTATCCTGGGTGGACCCATGATGGGTTCAACTGTCTCATCACTGGATGTTCCTATCACTAAACCTGTTTCAGGATTACTGGTTCTTAATGAACAATCAGTTGAAAAAGAGGATGGTGAAATTTATCCCTGTATCAAATGTGCCCGCTGTGTTGAGGCTTGTCCCATGTTTCTCAATCCTTCCATACTGGGACAATTAGCCGCCAAACGTGAATATGACACCATGCAGGAAAATTACAATTTAATGGATTGTTTTGAATGCGGATGCTGCAGCTATGTCTGCCCGTCCAACATCCCTCTGGTGCAATATTTTAGAATCTCTAAATCTGTTATGAGAGAAAGAGCTGCCAGCGCATGAAAAATAAAAAAGAGCCATCAGCGTTTTAACAAGAGAATAGCCAGCAATGATTGAAATACGTACATCACCTCATGTAAAAGGTCCACTCAGTCTGCCGCAGATTATGCGTCAGGTTGTTTATGCTCTGCTGCCGATTTGTCTCTTTGCCGTTTATCAATTTGGTCTGAGTGCTTTAGCACTGATTCTTGTTGTTACACTTTCCTGTGTCTTAACTGAATTACTCTTTAATCGATTAGCTGATAAAAACAGTACTCTGCATGATAATAGTGTCTATATTACCGGTATTCTGCTCGCTCTGACTCTGCCTCCCGGTTTTCCATTATGGATGGGGGCGGTAGCAGGCTTTGTGGCCATAGCATTGGGTAAAAGTTTATTTGGAGGGCTTGGATTTAACCCTTTTAATCCGGCACTACTAGGACGAGCCTTTGTACAGGCTGCTTTTCCTGTAGCGATTACCAGCTGGACACCTGCAGGTATGAGTGATCGTTTTACTCAGTTTATTCCATCCAGCCTGTCTTTTCCCTTTGCTCTACCTGCTGCAACCGATGCCATTAGTGAAGCAACGCCCCTGGCACTGCATAAATTTGAAGCAACAACGACTTCATTCAATCACCTGTTTTTTGGTTTCAGCAGCGGCTCACTGGGTGAGACTTCCACTCTGATTATTTTACTTTGCGGAGCGTATTTAATCCTGCGCGGCATGATGGGCTGGCATATTCCTGTCGCTATATTGTTAAGTGCTGCAGTACTAAGCGGTGTGTTCTATCTGCTCAACAGCAGTCAATATCCCAGCCCTGTTTTTATGCTCACATCGGGAGGTTTGATGCTCGGCGCCCTGTTTATGGCAACTGATCCGGTTAGTGCACCGGTCACCCCTAAAGGCATGTGGATATTTGGATTTTTAATTGGAGCTTTAACTATTATTATTCGTTTATTCGGCGGTTTGCCAGAAGGTATTATGTACGCTATTTTATTAGCCAATGCATCTGTTCCACTCATTGAAGCGATGACTCAGCCAAAAAAATTCGGCTTGCTTAAAAACAGGAATAAAGAATGACTGATACTGAACAAGCAATTAATCAGGTGACTGTCAGACAGACTTCTTCATTTGCGATGGTGGCAACGTTAGGTATTGTTGCCATGCTTTCAGGCCTGTTAGTCGTCATTACCTGGCAATTAACTCTTGAGCCTATTGAAGAAAATAAACGCATTATGATTGAAAAAGCGATTTTTCAAGTTATTCCCAATGCTCAATATCGTCAGAGTTATACTATAACAAATGCGGGACTTATCCCGGGTGATGAAGGCAAGGGCTTAGCATTTTTTGCCGTTTTTGATAAAACGGGAAAACTTAGGGGAATTGCGGTTGCTTCAGCTGCTCAGGGCTATGCAGGAATGGTCAATTTACTGTATGGATATGATCCGCAATGCGAATGTATACGTGGTTTCAGCATTATAAAAATGGCTGAAACACCGGGTCTGGGAGATAAAATACTAAGCGATGAAAATTTTCTTGCTAATTTTAATGCTCTGGATGCTCAGCTGAATAGTGAAAACAGTGCATTGAGTAATCCTATTATCAGTGTCAAGCATGGCAGTAAAAGTAATCCATGGGAAGTGGATGCAATATCGGGAGCCACAATCACATCCAAAGCTGTTGCCAGGGCAATTAACCAGAGTGCTCAATTGATACTACCCAAACTTAAACCCTATCTGTCACAGATTAAGTATACACCAGCTGATCCTAGTGACAGCAAACAGGAGTAATTATGCCTATTAAAGAAGACCATACAATTACTGCTGATACATTTTTAGACGGAATATGGAAAGACAATCCGGTGTTTATCATGTTATTGGGTATGTGCCCTGTACTGGCGGTTACCAATTCAGTCATCAATGCGCTGGCAATGGGAATTGCCACGACATTTGTACTCATTTGCTCCAGTATATTAATTTCTCTATTACGAAAACTAATTCCTAAAGAAGTTCGTATCGCAACTTATATTGTCATTATTGCCACCTTTGTCACTATAACCGACTATGTTATTCAGGCCATTAGTCTGGAACTTTATAATGCTCTGGGTGCTTTTATTCAGCTGATTGTTGTGAATTGTATGATACTGGGCCGGGCTGAAGCCTATGCCTCAAAAAACCGCCCCTTAAAAACAGTCATCAATGGACTGGGAATGGGACTCGGTTTTACCATTGCACTACTCTGTCTGGGCAGCGTTCGGGAGTTATTAGGCAGCGGCAGTTTATTAGGATTTTCAATTTTTGGCGCTCAGTTTCAACCCTGGGTTGTGATGATTCTTCCACCGGGTGGATTTTTTGTATTAGGCAGCTGGTTATTATTATTTAACTGGATCAGAGAACATAATAAAAACAAGACTCAACAGCTTGAACAAAAAGGAACATCATAATGCCTACTGATTCTGTATCATTTATCTTTCTCAATGCCTTTTTAATGAATAATTTTGTTCTGGCATTATTCCTGGGTATCTGCCCTTTTCTTGGCGTTTCCGGTAAATTAAAAACAGCCTGGTCAATGGGACTGGCCACTACCCTGGTGATGTTAATCAGTTCCTTAAGTGCATATTTTATCAATCAGCTGCTGGTTTATTTTGCAATCGAATTTTTACGCCTGATTTGTTATATTGCCGTTATTGCTTCAGCTGTACAATTAGTTGAAATGAGTATGAAAAAATTCTCCCCCGGTCTCTTCAGAGCACTGGGAATTTTCCTGCCCTTAATTACCACTAATTGTGCCATTCTCGGACTGGCATTGTTTCAAACATTTAAAGAGTATAATTTTATTCAGTCATTAGCCTATAGTACTGGTGCCGGGGCTGGTTTTATTCTGGCCATAGTTTTAATGGCCGGTTTAAGAGAAAAACTGGAACTGGCCAACTTACCCAATACCAGTCAGGGTGCAGCAATGAGTTTGATGCTGGCAGGTATTTTATCACTCAGTTTTATGGGCTTCGCCGGACTCGGTAATTAGCATTCAGGAATACAGAATGGAAATAATAGGCAAATATTTTTTAGCTATGTCCTTTATGCTGTTTTTTTTATTGCTATGGTACACAGTACAGAAATTATCACGAAAAATGGCTGCTGCTCATCCTGAATTTGGTAAAGCACGTGAAGAAGGCGGTGGATGCGGAGGCGGAGGGAAATGTAATTGCGCTAATGTTAAAAGTTGTGTTAATAAAAAAGTAAAATCAATCAGCAGCAATTTGTAATTAAGCGAATATTAAGCACCACCCATCCTTATTACCAGAACGTCCTGTTTCATCCAACTCCACCCGTAAATCACCTTGAACCTAGAAAACGACGTCAACGTTTTCTAGGTTGAACTTGACCATGTTCAAACCGATCCATTGGACGTTTGATGATTTCACCATTAATCAACTCAAGGCGTTCGTCTTTTTTTAATGCTTGCATTAACTCATCAATGGTTGGTAATTTATAAGCTTACATTTTAGTAACCTTTTTTTATTAAAATCTTCAGATTTTCCAACAGTTTTATTATATTCTACAATAAAACACTCTTTAGCGGTGGCGATTTTTTATCGTATTTCCGTTCTATTTCAGCCAGAAATAACTCAGCTGTCGCCAGAGCATCACTCAGGGCATTATGTGCCTTATAACGGGGTAATTTATACTTTTCTCTTAGATTAAATAAACGTAAGTCATTGGGAGAATATAAGGCAGTACGCTGATCCAGTCGTTTTCGTGCCAGAACCAGAGTGTCGATAATGGGAAAAACCGGCGCCATTCCATAGAGTTTTTTACAGGTATATTGTAAAAAGTTTTTTTCTATCTGCGCAAAGTGAACTAAAACCACCTTACCTGCCATTGCCTGTAATAACTTTTCAATGACTTGCTCAACGTCCTGACCCCGGGATTTTATATCATCGGTAATTTGATGAATAATGACTCCTTCTTCTTTTAGATCACCCTGAGTATGAATCACCTGATGGTAAGCCGAAGACAGTAATATTTCAAAAGACTCAATAGCAATATGGCCTACACTGAGGATCTGATCGGTTTTAGCGTTCAGCCCGGTGGTTTCAAAATCCAGGGCTAAAATGGGGGTATTATGCAGTGCGGTTTTAGGCTCAGGAAAAGGAATCGATAAATAGTCTTTCAAAGGCCCTGCAGGAGCTTTATCAAATAAGCGTTTTCTCTTTGCTTCATACCCGAACCATTGACTAAACATTTTTACCCTCCCATTCAACTTATTTTATAACGTATTTCTACATAGTTCTGCAGGTTCTGTATGACTTTAAAGGTACCTTTTAAATGACTTCTTTCTAATTTTGAAATTTCTGACGGTGCCATAAAGTTATCTGCATCAACATCAATACTGATTTGCTGAGCCTGGTGCTTCACTCTTAAATTACTGATAAATTCAAAGGCATCCAGCAGGTCATCGGCACTTTCCCGAGTCAGTGACTTAGTGCCGCTCACCCGTTTTAAACGTTCGATAGTACTGACTTCCTCTACACCTTCAGCCAGCGCATAGATGCGGGCTAAATCAACAATGGGGGCTAAACCATTATGCTTTAAATCAAGAGTATCATTATGTTTACCATCATGAATTAGTACAAAATCTCGAAAAAAACCTAACGGAGGTTTTAGTTTTAAAGCATTAAAGGTCAAATGAGCCAGAAATAAATTATTTTTAGGTGATAACCTCAACATCTTCTTTCGTACATCATCAACTAATTGAGTATCACCTGAAATACAGCGTAAATCAAAGAAAATACTGGAATACATTAATGCTTTAGGTGATGGAGTGGTAATCCAGTTAGTAAAATATTCTGTCCAGCGCCGGGCCGGCTGACGCCATTTTGAATTGGTCGCCATCACATCACCCGGGCAATAAACATAACCGCATTGATTTAAACCATCACAGACAAATTCAGCTAAAGCGGCAAACCATTGATCATCCTGTTTAGCCATTTGATCAGAAATAATTAAAGCATTATCCTGATCGGAATGACTGCTTTGCTCACGTCGCGCATGAGATCCGGCCGCTACCCAGGCATAGGGAACCGGAGCCGGTCCCAGTTCTCTTTCAGCCAGCTCAATTAAGCGCCGGGTAATTGCTGAGCTGATGGCGGTAATAATTTTTGCCAGGTGTTCGGCTTTTGCTCCCATTTGAACCAGCTGCAATTGCAGCTGAGGAATTATCTGAGCATGTTCCTGCATCTCTTCAACAGACTCAGACTTATTAATTGCATTAGTAATATAAACTGAATTTCTGCCTTCATGACGTAGAAAATCAGAGACACTGATAATTCCCTTGAGCTGCTGATCATCAATCACCGGAAGATGCTGAATGTGTTTGCGAGTCATAATCATCATCGCCTCAAAGGCATCACTATCCTTTGATACAGAGACAAGACCGGTGGTCATAATATGTTCCACAGGATTTGATACAGGCACATTGCTGGCAACACAACGTTTAGTAATATCTTTATCTGTTAAAATACCGACAGCCTGACCATCCTGCAATATAATTAATGATGAGACATTTTTATCAGCCATGATAATGGCTGCATTATGGATACTGATACTGATGTCTGCCGTGATCACCGAATGATTCATCACATCAGAAAGAGTTGTCTGCATTAAAGATAAAGCCTGAGTATTTTTTCCCTCCATCTCTTTCATATTTTGATGAAGACGCTGAGTAGAGGTTTTCTGCAAATAAGATAATTCTTCAGGGTAATCCTGTAAGATAACACTTAGAGTCCTGCAGGCAATGGTGTAAACCAGAGTATCTTCTTCTACATGAATGCTGAATTTTATGGTTTCCAGTAACTGGCAAAAAGCCGTACAAATATCACCCTCCCCTAACTTGCCTAATAATTCCTGCTGTTCGGATAATAAAGTTACCGCTCCCTTGCGTAATAAATAGAGTCGTCCCTGACTGGTAGGTTCTACCGGAACAATAGTTCCACGTCGAATGTAGCGAATGGTCATTTTTTTTATCAATTGTTCGATAATGGCCTGAGGTAAATGCTCAAAGGGATGAATTGTACTGACAAAATCAGAAATTTCCTGTAGTTCAATTTCCATAATCTAATCTTTCCTGCTATAAAATTCACTAAAATAATAACCCTTATTGACGATACTGATGAGCCGCATTTTTAATTCTGATGACTGACTTAACAAGGAAGAAGCCTCGGTTTTTGCCTGCCAGTTCTGCTGATTCTCATCAGACTTCATTTTATAACGTATTTCTTTATTATAATCATTAACAAAAGACAATATCATCTCTTCCACTGGATGATTAGACTCAATTCTAGTCACGCCATATTGATCGGATAAGGTGAGTGTTAGTTGTGCATTACTGAGGATACAGGGATTTTTTGTCAGATCACACTGACCTTCCAGACTGAGCTGAAAAAGATTTTTACTCTTATCCTGCTCCTGCGCATAATAATCAGCAGCAATATAACCGCCTACAATTAAAAAAGGAGCTATAACAATAGCCATTTTAGTATGTTTGTGCATAATTTTTATCTTTTACGGATAGCGGGGGTAAAAAAAAGGCCTCTATACAGAGGCCTTTTTTTACCTAACAAGAAAATATTTAGTGACCTGTAGCAGCGGCAGATGCGCCAGCCGGGATACGAATATCCTCGATCATTTTCTGAATATTTTCAGGTGGGCGTTCATTCAGCATTCTGGAAACAGCAAAAGCAACTGTGAAGTTTACCATCGCACCTACCGCACCAAAGGCTTTAGGATCAATACCAAAGAACCAGTTTCTGGCCATATCACCCATGAAGGCAGTCCCCTTAATAAACATAATTCCTTCATGCTGGAAAATGTAGAGTAAAGTAACACCAATACCGGCTAACATACCGGCCACTGCTGCCTTACTACCAATTGATTTAGCAAAAATACCCATCATCAAGGCCGGAAATATCGATGAAGCAGCCAAACCAAAGGCCAGTGCAACGGTTCCGGCGGCAAACCCGGGCGGATTGAGCCCCAGATAGCCTGCCACTAAAATAGAAACAGTCATGGCTATCCTGCTTGCCAGCAGTTCTGATTTCTCGGTAATTTTCGGCGTAAACACACCTTTCATTAAATCATGCGAAATAGAGGATGATATGGCCAATAATAAGCCCGCGGCTGTGGATAAAGCGGCGGCAAGACCACCGGCGGCCACTAGTGCAATCACCCAGTTAGGTAAGTTAGCAATTTCAGGATTGGCCAGAACCATAATATCACGGTCAATCTTCACCATCTCATTAGTTGCCTTATCAGCACTATACTGGATTTTACCATCGCCATTCTTATCTTCAAATTTTAATAAACCGGTTTTCTCCCAGTTCTTAAACCATTGAGGACGCTGTGCATATTCAAGTGGTTCGCCTGAAACAGGTTGAAGGGTATTCAACAGGTTTAATCTAGCCATTGCACCCACCGCAGGAGCAACGGTATAAAGAGCCGCAATAAAGACCAGAGCCCAGCCAGCAGATGAACGGGCAGCTTTAACTGTCGGAACGGTAAAGAAACGCATAATCACATGAGGTAAACCTGCTGTACCAATCATCAGGGACAGAGTATACATAAACATGTTTAATGTACTGCCTAACTTGGCCGTGGTATATTCTTTAAAACCCAGATCCGTCACAATCAGATCCAGTTTATCCAGCAGATAAACACCACTACCATCAGCCAGAGTACTACCCAGTCCAATCTGTGGAATAGGATTACCGGTCAGATGCAATGAGATAAAGACAGCAGGAACCGTATAAGCAAAAATTAATACGCAGTATTGAGCAATCTGAGTATAGGTAATGCCCTTCATGCCACCGAGAACTGCATAAACCCAGACTACAAACATACCAATACCCAGACCAAGACCATAGTCCACTTCTAAAAAGCGTGAAAAGGCAACTCCAACCCCTTTCATTTGTCCGATAACATAGGTCAGTGATGCAATAATCAAACATAATACTGCCACCACACGGGCAATATTTGAATAATAGCGATCGCCAATAAATTCAGGGACGGTATATTTGCCGTATTTTCTTAAGTAGGGTGCCAGCAGCATGGCTAATAACACATAGCCTCCGGTCCAGCCCATTAAAAAGACCGACCCCCCGTAACCTAAAAAGGCAATCAAACCTGCCATGGAGATAAAGGAAGCAGCACTCATCCAGTCAGCGCCAATGGCCATACCATTAAGTATCGGATGAACACCACCACCAGCCACATAAAACTCACTGGTAGTACCTGCTCTGGCCCACCAGGCAATAGCAAAATAAAGTCCAAAGGTACCAAAAACAGCAATATAGGTATATAACTTTAATTCTTCCATTATTTATCGCTCCTCATCTTCATGAACACCATGTTCTTTATCCAGCTTATTCATACGATATGAATAGAAAAAGACCAGAGCAACAAAAGTATATATAGAGCCCTGTTGAGCAAACCAGAAGCCTAATTTATAACCACCTAAATGAAAATTATTAAGCTGCTCTACTAAAATAATGCCAAAAAGAAATGAAACTACAAACCAGATGCTCAGACAAAATGCCATTAAGCGCAGATTTGCTTTCCAGTATAACTGGTGTTTATCCATAATTTTTCCCTCATGAAGAAATTAATTAATAAAAAACCAAAATAAATAATGATGTATCTATTTTTATTGTTGGAATTGATACACTAAATATTTTCAATACATTAAAATAAACTCATTGAAAACACCAAGAGTATTCCAGTCTTAGTTATTTTTCAACTAAATAATCAATTAATATGGAAAATGTTTTATGGATAAAAAAATCAGGGGCCATGATTTCAATAAATTGTTTTGTCTGCGGTGATAAAAAGGTACTAATTAGATTAGAAAATGTTGTTGATAATGTTACTTAGAGTCAAATGCCTCCGGCAAAGCCGGAGGCTTGAATTTGTTAACCATTCAAAGCAGACTGATTTACGAACCACCTAAGGGACTTGGCATTTATTAAAGTACCAACCTTGCTGGTTTATTTTACGCCCTCCAAAGTTGCTGCTTTGGCCACATAGCTCACTATGCAACCAAAACAGCAACTTCAGAGGACAAAAAATCTCCTGCGCAATTTTGGTA
>DAOVUE010000402.1 GCA_030632745.1 Pseudomonadota bacterium
GCCCCATAAAGTGAGGATAAATGCAGTGAGAGAGTGTGCAGAGGACGGGGTTGTCTGACTGGGGTTTGTGAAAACACGGATGTTTTCACTTAAGCGGGGCATGGATGCCCTTGAAGCGTCCCCAGGCAGGCAAACCCGTCCTCTGTGCAATCGTTTCATTAAGCACTTATCCGAACGATCCCCCTTCTTTTATCTCTTGATCTTTTGTCCGTTAAGGTTGAGAGAAGACAAAAAGTACTCATTTTTTTGATAAATCTAAATAGCAGTACTTAAATCAATTAAACTGCTATCACTCACCAGACGATCTTCTGTTAAGAAATAAGGTTCTGGATCAACGATGGGTTTCTGTCCTAATAACTGATTAACCAGTAACTGGCAGGATGCCAGGCCTATGACTACACCATTGCGGAAATGTCCTGCATTCAAATACAGGTTTTTCAATTCAGGATGTTCACCAATATAGGGTACGCCATCCACTGAACCCGGGCGCAGGCCGGCCCATTGTTTTTCAACCGGATAATCTTTTAATGCCGGAATAATACGACAGGCTTCCTGTTTTAACTCAGATAAGACTTCCTCAGTCGTTGTTTTATCAAAATCATCAAATTCCAGAGTGCTGCCGACTACGACCCGGCCGTCTTTACGGGGAATAACGTAACGTCCTTTACTGAGCACAATTCTCGACACCACACCCGGCGCTGCTTTAAAAACAATCATCTGGCCTTTCACCGGTGCAATTTTGGGTATTTTCACCCATTGCTCTAATAATCGCGAACTCCAGGCCCCGCCGGCGACCACGACACGATCGCCATAAAAAGAACCTTTATCGGTCACAACGCCCTTAAGCCGGTTATTTTCTACTATAAAAGATTGTGCCTGTGTTTGCGTGTTGATTGTCACACCAAGACGCAATAGCTCTTCACGTAAAGCTCTGACCATTCTGGGGTTGCGCAGCTGGCCGATACTATCAGTAAACCACCCCTGCCTGAATGAACTGTTTAATCCGGGCTCTATGAGTTTTAAGGCTTTTTCTGACAAGGGTTCAAATGAATAGCCGTAATGACTTTCCCATTGACGGGCCTGATCCAGTTCATCTTCAATATCCAGATACAATAGTCCACTTTGAATATATTGCGGATCAATTTCTGAATGCTGCTTTATATCATCCAGCACCTGCGGATAATATTGCTGACCCCATTGAGCCAGCCGTGTAACCGCATCACTATAACGCCAGGGATAAAGAGGTGAAATAATGCCCCCTCCTGCCCATGAAGATTCCCTGCCGGCATAGCCTTGCTCAATAATAGACACTGATACCCCGGCTTTAGATAACATTCTGGCTGTCAGCATGCCGATAATACCGGCGCCAATAATTATGACTTTATTCATTTGATATTTTAGTTAATGTTTCTATAAAGTGAGAAGCAGATAGCTTAAAAGGGGTTTAGTTTAATGTATATTGCTATACCATGACAAATCTTTTTCATTTTTATATGCAGCCTTTAGCCAAACTTGAAAATAGCCGGCGGTTTATCACTACATTATGAAAACAATTCCCTTTTCAGTTGTTAAACATTCTCAGGAGTTCTATTCATTTATTGTTCGTCTTGCTCTGGGGCTTTGTATTGCACTGTTTGTCTGGCTGGGTATCTCAGCTGGTAATTTTTCCATGTCCTATACCACATACTCTGCTTTTGCCGCTTTCTATTTTATTAGCACCTTAATTCTCGGCATTGATCTGTTTCGTAATTCTGAATCATCAATACGTCGTTATATTACCCTGTTGTTTGATTTATCCTGTACTTCATTTGCCATTTTACTCACCGGCGGCGGTGAGAGTGAGTTTATGCTGATTTATATCTGGCTTTATATTGCCTATGGTACCCGATACGGTCTGCCCTATTTATTAAGTGCTGTATTAATCGTCATGCTCGAATATAATCTGCTATTACTTTTTGACAGTTCCTGGTTTAATAATCCACTCAGATCTTCAGCCCAAATTTTTGTACTCATCGTGA
>DAOVUE010000267.1 GCA_030632745.1 Pseudomonadota bacterium
AATTACGTTCCAGTTCCTGCAGTTGCTCTTCAACATCGGGTTTTTCCAGCATGTTCTGACGCACAAAATGCGTCACAGAGCCGACAGATTTCATGGAAATGGTCTGGTTAAACAATTCCAGCGCCTTACCGTCGGCACCCAGTCCGAGTAATTTACTGAATGCCTGAGAATAGGGCGGGAAGGTATCAAATAAATCTATGCCATCCTGTTTACGCAGTTGTTTTTTTAATTGATTAATTTGTGATCCGAAGCCGGAAAAATGTTGTTGTATGCTCAGTTCATCCTGTGCCACAACAAACAGTCGTTTGACTTTGTTTTCCCCCGGTTTTATCCAGAAGACCTGTGCCAGGGAAACGGTTTCACCCAGAGTCTGAGCATGAAATTGTGCGATTAACACGCTATAGTGTTTGTCCTGACGCAAACCAATGGCACGGGCTTTACCATAATCATCCTGCTGGGAAGTATAAAAACCATGAAAATAGGATTCCAGGGAACGCTCTTTGTCTTCTGCTCCGGCGGCTTTATTGAACGATAATTTTCGTGTGGGGACTAATAAAGTGGTGAGAGCATCCACCAGAGTGGATTTACCACTGCCGATATTACCGGTTAACAGGCTATTTTCCTGCTGTGGTGACATTTTCCATATTTTTTGATCAAAGGTGCCCCAGTTAAGTAATGAAAACTCACTCAGGCGAAAGCCCTGATAGGGATTATTGCTCTTATCGTCCATTTAAACTTTATCCTTGAACTTATTTTTTTAACTTATAGCTGCTTAACTTTTCCAGTAAGGAAGCAATTTCTTCTGCATTCACCAGAGCCTTGATGATGCGTTGTACTTCAAAATCATCCTGATGATTGGATAAAGTGCTTAAAAAGCCCATTTCAATGATTTTTTTAATCAGGCTGTCGAATTCTCTGCGTTGTTTGATCTCATTGCTGACGCTGGGGAAATAGGGCTGCAGCCATTGATGTATTTCAGACCGGCTGACAATCAAACGCGGTGAGCTGTCTTCACTATCATGCTCTGCCAGACGTTTACGCAATAAAATCATTAATAGAGTATTACTAAATGATAATGCACGGCGTGTAATCAGTCGCGGTATCTCATGCTTGTTTTTACTGTTAATATTACTCTTATTCTCACTGCGGTTATCAGAGCCTTCAAGACCTGTCTCTGTCACTTCAATGGCTTCAAAATCCTGTTGTCTTAAAAAGGCATAACCTTCTGCATCGTCGAGTGTCAATGAGAGTCCTATTTGATGAAAATATTCACGAATTTGATATTGATCGCGTTCCAGACACAGCCATAAATCTCTCTGTCGGGCACGATAAAGCGGGCCTTTCAACAGGCGAATCTGTAGCGCTGATTTTTCAGCTAATTGTTGTGATGAGGTATTATTGGCTGCCATGTCAGGCATTTACTCTGCCTCCCGTAAAAAAGTAATCTGTGGTATAGATGCTCTGCGGATCAGATTATTTTCTACCTGCCAGCTGATATTTTGTGTCTGCTGTTGATCAATATGTGAGGGGATATCCTGTTCACAGGCCATTTTAACATAAGTTAATAATTCATCCAGACCGTACTGAATAGGATTGTCAGCCACTACTTGCGCCAGTGTTGCCTGACCATTATTTTTTTGCAGACAGTGACTGATATGACGCTGTAATTTGAGCTCATCAATATGGCTGACTTCAAATAAATTTGACAGGTCAACATCCGGTTTGTTATCCGCCTCATCCAATTGGGAATTTAATTGTTCCTTGTCTTTGGGATAAAATAAACGACGGCTGAATAATTGCGAGATTTCAGCCTGAAAACTATCCATATCAGTAAAATGTAAACCCGGTTCAGGGTTGATTTCATGAGTTTTGGCTTCAAACTCACGGATCAGCTCAATGATGCGTTTATTATCCTGCGACTGTTCCTGTATATAGCGGCGCAATTGATCGGTAATCAACAGCTTTGTGCTGTTGACCTTGGTCCCGGCCTCCAGTAAATAAGCATATAAATGCATGAGCAGTTCATCATTTTGAGCAAACTCTCTGCTGTGTTCCAGGCCCAGTAATTGTTTAAGATTTTGGCGTAGATTCTCACGCATCTCGGGTGTCATCAATAATTCAAAAAAAGCACTGAAGGATTTACCTTCATCAGAGTCATCAATGACGTCCTGATCTGAAAACACCTGATCCAGTACCTTACCTTTTTGTACGCCGCTGATGGTTATTTTTTTTCGTGTTTGTTTATCTAAATCCCGAAAATTGCTTTCCACCTGACGAAAATCACCTAATAATTGTCGCGACATATCAGAAACCAGATACATATTCTCCCGTATCTGTGTTTTGCTGTAACCACTATCCATTCCCAGTTCTACAGCAGTAATTTCCTGTTCCAATTCAGCTTTTTTCTGTCTCAGTGTGTTGAGTTTAGCCTCCTTATCTGCCGAAGTACCCTGAACCAGATCACGGATTAACTGCAGCACCAGTTTTAAGCGGGATTCTGTTCCAATAAAACGTCTTCCCTGTAATTCTTCCAGCCATCTCAGTGCTTTCTCAACTTCAGGAAATAGATCACATTCCGGCTCTTCCCCCTGCTGCGGCAGGTACTTGCGCAGATATCCACCCTTAAGATTAATCCAGTCATCAATATAAGCTTTAGCTGATTTGGGATAGAGTGCCTCACCATAAGTTTCTATAATATCAACAAGATGATAATCCAGTAAGGTAATTAATTCCTGATACGGGACTGCACGACGATTCTTTTGGATAAAAGCCAGATAAAAGAAGCTGCTTAAGAGTGGAAAATGATCAGCGCTGAGTAAGCGTAAGGCACTGCTATGTTTTTTTAAGTGAGTCAGATAATCAAATGTTAATTCATCAGCCATTGAAATGAGCTATCCTTTTTAATTTTCTTTATTTAATCCAGTTTTCTACTCTTAACCCCTGGACTCTTTCAAACTCACGACTATTATTTGTAACAATAATTAAACCTTCACTTCTGGCATGTCCTGAAATATGCAAATCATTTACCCCGATGGGCGTGCCTTTGCGCTCCAAATCAGCACGAATGTCACCGTAGTGAGACGCTGCTTTATTCCCGTAGTCTAAAACTTCTAATCGGGATATAAAATTTTCAACGTTTTTAAGATTTTGTTCGACAAGTGAGCTTTTTTCAACACCGTGCAAAAGCTCTGCAAGAGTTATTGAACTAACACATAACTGATTAGTGTGTTGATTAAATATCTGTAATAACTCTATGGGACGTCGTTTAATAACATAAATTGCTATATTGGTATCCAGCATATACTTCAGCATTAAAAAGATTCCCTGTCAGCTTGTTCCTGAGATGCCCGTTCTGTCATAAAATCATCACTAACCCCCTCTTCTGATAGAAAGAAACTATCCCACGCATTTTCAACAGGGGTTAATATTCGCTCTTTTCCTAATACACGGACAAATACTTTTTTAACTACATCAGGAAAACGGGTTTCTGCAGGAAGTCTTACAGCCTGAGTTCTGTTGTTTACAAAGACTGAGCCGGTAGACATAAAACACCTCTATTAATTAATATAATTGCTATATACCTATTATATATAGCACTGACTATTTTGCAAGGCTATATAGCCGTTTTAGTAAAACAATTGCTGTTTCTTTAAAATCATCAGCAAACACCTACCAAACTAACCCAAACATCTATAAAGAAGACCTCCTGTTTGCGCGGATGGTACAGATGCAGTGACATAAGTAATGGGGGTA